>CAYXHX010000144.1:0-1356 GCA_964464835.1 uncultured Chitinophagaceae bacterium
GTTGGCATAAACATGCACAGCCATATTGCAATTGGCCATACACGTTGGGCCACGCATGGTGAACCTAATGATGTGAATGCACACCCGCATACTTCTGCTTCCGGTAAAATTGCCATCATACATAATGGGATCATTGAAAATTATTTACCAATAAAAAAAGAATTGATTGCAAAAGGTTACTCTTTTAAAAGTGAAACGGATACAGAAGTGTTGCTTGCTTTCATTGAAGATATTCAATCGAATAATCAGTGTAGTTTAGAAGAAGCTTTACGTTTTGCACTTCGCCGGATTGTTGGCGCATATTGTATTTTATTGATTGACCAGGACGATCCTGAAACAATTATTGCTGCACGGAAAGGCAGCCCTTTGGTGATAGGCATTGGGAAAGATGAACATTTCCTTGCAAGCGATGCATCTCCCATCATTGAATATACAAAAGAAGTGGTGTATGTAAATGATTATGAAATTGCCATTGTAAAAAAAGATGAACTTGTCCTGAAAAATCTCGGAAATGAAAAACAAACGCCATTTATTACCCAATTGGATTTAGACTTAGCTGCTATTGAAAAAGGAGGCTTCAGTCATTTTATGCTGAAAGAGATTTTTGACCAGCCACAAACAATCCATGATTGCCTGCGCGGCAGATTAGACGCAGATACAGGACAGATCACGCTTTCAGGCATTCAACAATATCTCAGTGAAATTATCAATGCACCAAGAATCATCATCATTGCATGCGGCACCAGCTGGCATGCGGGATTAGTGGCAGAATATATCATTGAAGAATTATGCCGCATCCCGGTTGAAGTAGAATATGCTTCAGAATTCAGGTATCGCAATCCCATCATTCATAAAGGTGATGTGATTATTGCTATTTCACAAAGTGGTGAAACTGCAGATACCATTGTAGCTATTGAAAAAGCCAAAGAGCAAGGCGCCATTATTTTAGGGATTGTAAATGTCGTGGGCTCAACAATCTCACGGATTTCACATGCAGGCGCATATACTCATGCCGGCCCGGAAATAGGAGTAGCAAGTACAAAAGCATTTACAGGCCAACTTGCTGTATTGATGTTGATGGCATTAAAAATTGCGCATGCAAAAAACACCATTGATGAAGAGAAATATTTATTGCTTTGCAAAGAACTTTCCAAAGTGCCTGATAAAGCAGCAGAAATTTTATTACAGGAAAATAAGGTTAAAGCCATTGCTAAAAAATATGCAGCTGCCAAAGATTTTTTATACCTCGGGCGTGGCTATAATTTTCCCATTGCGCTCGAAGGTGCTTTGAAATTAAAAGAAATTTCCTACATACATGCGGAAGGATATCCTGCTGCTGAAATGAAGCATGGCCCC
>CAYXHX010000144.1:1366-1903 GCA_964464835.1 uncultured Chitinophagaceae bacterium
ATTTACCAATAGTTTTCATTGCCACGAATGACACATTTCATGCGAAAATTGTGAGTAATATGCAGGAAATAAAAGCAAGAAAAGGAAAAATTATATCTGTTATTACGGATGGTGATGAATTAGCTGCTGAATTATCTGATGATTGCGTTTCCATGCCGTGGATAGATGAAATTATTGCACCTATTTTAAACGTGATCCCATTACAATTGCTCGCATATTATATAGGTATTGAAAACGGCCATGATGTGGACAAACCAAGGAATCTTGCAAAAAGTGTAACTGTCGAGTAAGTTTTTAAAAAAAATAACCAAACTTATTTATTGATCTCACTCGTAAAATGAAAAATGATATCGGGATTATTATCCATTTCTGTTTTTAAAAACCATTCGCTTTGCGCAAGATAAACCGGGTTTCCATCTTTGTCTTCAGCAGAATTTTGTTGTTTATACCGCAGGAAATCTTCCAGTTTTCCTGAGTCATTACTCGTAAGCCAGCAAGCTTTATAAAATGGTAAGGCCCTGAATTCACAAGCTGCTC
>CAYXHX010000144.1:1913-6613 GCA_964464835.1 uncultured Chitinophagaceae bacterium
GAATTACTTCAAACTGCAATTCTCCCACACAACCAATAATTTTTTTATTGCCTCCAAATTGGGTGAATAATTGCGCCACGCCTTCATCTGTGAGTTGGTTGATGCCTTTTTCTAACTGCTTGGTTTTTAAAGGGTCTTTATTCACCAATTCCTTAAAAATTTCCGGTGAAAACGAAGGGATTCCCAGGAAAAAATAATCTTCTCCTTCGGTTAGTGTATCGCCAATTTTAAAGTTACCAGTATCAAAAAGTCCGACAACATCACCCGGATATGCATCATCAATGATGTCTTTACTACGTGCTAAAAATGAATACGGATTATTGAATCGTATGTCTTTTTGCAATCGCACATGATGATAATATTTACTGCGCATAAATTTGCCGCTGCATATTCTTACAAATGCAATCCGGTCGCGGTGCCGCGGATCGAGATTGGCATGAATTTTAAAAATAAAACCACTGAATTTTTCTTCCCCGGGTTCAATAATTCTTGTAGAAGATGCTCTTTCCTGGGGAATTGGCGCAATTGAAATAAATGTATCCAACAATTCTTTCACACCAAAATTATTGATAGCGCTTCCAAAAAATACAGGTGCAACTTTTGCATTCAAATAATCCTGCACTTTCAACTGGCCATACACACCATCAATTAATTCCACATCTTCCCGTAAAATGCCTGCATCTTTTTCACCGATCTTTTCATCGAGTAATTGATTATTTAAATCTTTTAATTCAATACTATTTTCTTCAGATGCTTTTGTATTTGCCGAATAAAGTAAGAGGCTTTTTGAATGCAGGTTGTAAACTCCTTTAAAATCTTTGCCGCTATTAATAGGCCAGGTCATCGGGTGCAATTCTATTTTCAATTCCATTTCAATTTCTTCCAGCAAATCAAAACGGTTTTTTCCATCGCGGTCCATTTTATTGATAAAAACAATGACCGGCGTATTACGCATCCTGCATACTTCTACCAATCTTCTTGTTTGTTCTTCTACTCCATTTACGCTATCTATTACCAGCACAACGCTGTCAACGGCAGTAAGCGTTCGGAATGTGTCTTCAGCAAAGTCTTTGTGGCCGGGCGTATCGAGTAAGTTAATGAGAAAATTTTTATATTCAAATGTCATTACACTCGTAGCCACAGAGATGCCACGTTGCCTTTCAATATCCATGAAATCACTCGTTGCAAATTTTTTGATCTTATTGCTTTTTACGGCGCCGGCAGTTTGGATAGCGCCACCGAATAAAAGGAATTTTTCAGTGAGTGTAGTCTTCCCTGCATCCGGGTGGGAAATGATGGCAAAAGTTTTTCGCCGGTTGATTTCTTTTTCAAATTTCATAATAAGGGCGCAAAAGTAAGGATTCCAGGTGGATGGATAAAACCTATTCGGGCAGCCTTTTCATGATTTCATCATTGATCAATGAATACAGGAATTCCGGTTTATAAGTACGCCAGGCAGGAATTTGCATGAGCTCGATAAAATATTGAAGTTTCCTTTTTTTAAAATCCTGTTGTGCGGTTTCAGACATATTAATAAAAACTATCCAGCCGTTTTCATCCGTTACCTCCTCAAACCATTCTTCATAATAATCTTTATCACCGCTGTGAAAGTTCAGTACATTTTCCATTATCAAAATATACTTTGTAATGCCATTCACAAAAAATATATCAATCACTTCACGCTTCAATGTCATGATATCATCTTCAATTGCATCATTCCATTCGCCGATCATTTCAATGATCATAAAATTCTGCTCATAATCCGCAAATAATACCTTCAGGTAAAGTGTACGGCTGCCAAAATTATCCCAATACGGATGTATATAATAGTTATAGATTGTTTGCGTAAATGCAAAATCATTGTATTCCTGTTTATAAAAAGGCGATAATTTATCCTCTTCGGAAATGTATTGGTCACGCCAATTGTAATATGGTTCAATATCATGCATAAAAATGTAATGCTATCTTTTATTTCAACATTAAAATTAATCACTTTATTCTGTATGCCAAGTTTAAAGTATATAAATGTTTTATTAGCCATTAAATAAAAAAACCGGCACAAAATTGCACCGGCTTTTTTTTAAGTATTTAAAAATTTATTTACTTTTTGCTTTTGAATTTGAAAATTGGTAGAACAATCCAAATTGGAAAACATTGCTTCGTGCTGCATTACCGGAGTTGTTTTTGACTATATCCGTGATTCCAAAATTATATCTTGCATCTATTCCCAAACCATAAGTGGTAAGGTATCCAAGCCCAACGGGAATAGAGAAAGATGTAGTTTTATAAAAATCTTTCGAATCAGTAGATACAGATCCTACTTTATCTTTGGCATTTACAAGAAAACCAATTTGGGGGCCTGCTTCCACGCGAAAACCATTTCCAAACATATACTGAGCTAACACCGGCACATTGATATAATCCAGGTTATTCACGCTTTTTATATTAGCAACTTTTGTTTTAGCGCCTTCCTGGGAAAAATAAACTTCAGGTTGAATTGCAAAGTTTTTACTTGCATGAATGTGTGCCAGCAAACCCGCATGGAAACCGAGCTTCGTATCCAGTTTATTCCCGGAATTATTACTCACATTAATATTCGAAGCATTTAAGCCTCCTTTTATTCCAAGGTGCACATTCTGCGCATTGGCGCCCATAAAAATCAATAAAGCTGATGCTACAATGATTGTCTTTTTCATAATTGTTTTTTTGTTGAACAAATTTTAATTTCAGCCAACTTTTGCAAATGCCATACCTATTTTTATTGTTCAGGAATCTTTTAACGATTCAACATAAAACATAAAAAATAAAAAATATTTTTTGTAGAAAATTATCTACAACCAATTACATATTTTCTTATTTTCAATTCTAAATAAATTAATTATGAAAAAAACCTTTACACTTTTCGCGTTTACACTTTTGGCAGTAATAACGATACATGCACAGCAGGTGCAACAAAAATGGAGTCAATGTTTTACTGATTCCATTGGCCAACCATATTCAACAGATATGGTAACGGATAAAAATGGCAATACCTACTTCACCGGGTATTTGCAGGAAACATATCCAAATTTTTACAACAAACATTTTTTTATTGTAAAATTAAATTCAGCAGGCGTACAACAGTGGGTGAATTATTATCCTGCAAGCGATCCAAGCGATAAAACAAAATATGATATTGGAAAAGCATTGGTGCTCGATAAAGATGGGAATATTTATGTGGCAGGAGAACGGTATGATACAGTTTGCAATATATGTACCATTCAAACAAAATACAGGGATATGTTTATCATTAAATACGATCCCGGCGGGAATATTCAATGGCAGTACAGGTTTAATGGCCCTGCGGATACCTATCAAAGCCCGGAATCCATAGCCATTGATAAAAACGGCTTTCCACTCATAGTGGGTAATGAATTGAAATATAATGCAACAACTTTTACCTATGATTCAAAATTATTAATCCTGAAATTGAGGAAGAATGGAAAACGGGCATGGATAAAAAAAGATAAAAGCCTGATTGGTTCAGCCATATCTTCTGATAACAATGGAAATGTTTTAGTGGCAGGCGCTTTCAATATCCAGAATATTTATATGCTTCAAAAACTAATGGTTACAAAATATAGTAGCGAGGGCGATAGTTTGTGGACAAGCGTTTTCAATGAAATCAATAAAAACGGGCGGGCATACTTTGTGGGTGCAGATGCGGCAGGAAATATTTATGTAAACGGGCAAACTGATACGGTTACATTTTATAATAATCCAAGAATCATTACCTTAAAATATAATTCCAATGGCAATTTATTATGGTACAGGAAAGAAATTTCAAATACAAATACACTACCGCATATTTATGGAAGTTTTTCGGTAGATGCGCAAGGCAGGTCTTATGTTACGGGTTCACTCTCTCCATACCATGTAAGGGATAGTTGGGTTACAAGCAAGTATGAATCAAATGGAAATCTTGCCTGGAGTAATTCCTATATGGATGCTTATGGTGGAAATGATAAACCGGCTGATTTAATAACGGACTCTTCAGGAAATGTGTATGTTACAGGATATGCGGCAAATGCCCAATACAATTACATTTACACCACTATAAAATATAATGCTGCTGGTGTTCAGCAATGGTTAAAAACATATCGTTATCCCGTGCCGCATTCAAACAATTTTGCCAATAACATTTCATTGGATGGTTCAGGAAATGTATATGTAAGTGGCGCTTCTGGCGGCATTTGTACGGTGAAGTACGGCCATCCTTCACCTGCACAAAGGAATGAAGAGGAAGAAAATACAATCAACATATTTCCAAACCCGGTGCAACATATTTTACATATCAAATTAGGAAAAAGCATAGCCGGTAATTTAAATTATACAATTTTCAATTTGGATGGATCCAAATTTTCTGAAGGATCATTGAATGCATCAATTCCAAAAGATGACTTTGACATACCTGTACAAAACCTTCGAAAAGGAATTCATCTATGTACGATTCAAATAGGTGATAAAACCTATAAAGCAACTTTTATAAAAGAATAAAAATTTGATACTAAAAAAGCCGCTCACAAAAAATGAGCGGCTTTTAGATTTATAATTAATGTAAAATTCCTCTCAGCACATTTTATCCAAACAATTCTTTGTTTTTAATATGGCAATTTTCCAAAGAAGCAAAAAAATTTTTCTTTGATGCAAGCAATTTTAAA
>CAYXHX010000145.1:0-6603 GCA_964464835.1 uncultured Chitinophagaceae bacterium
GGCCATTATCCTGAATTGCATATACATGGGACGGCATTTTAACAGCTACCTTTTTCGGCACATTATTTTGTGGCAGCTTACTCAATTCTGCAAGGATCATTTGAGTAGTTATCAACAATGTTCCGGGTTTTGCGCCCTGTTCATATTGTTCCTGTAAAAGTTGTATGAATGCACCCCATTTTTCCATAAGTTCAATTACTTTTGGCGAATAAAGCTTTAAAAGTACAAATCATTTGAATTTGAACTTTAAATTTTATGTGAATGTTTTACATTCAATCAATCATTTCAACAATAACTAAAAAAACATATTTTTATTTTCATGGCTTCCTATAAAAATATTGTTACGCTTTTAAAAAAAGATTTGTTGCTTGAAGTACGGCAGCAATATACATTATACGGCATTCTGTTGTATGTGGCTTCCACTATTTTTATTGTTTACCTGTCCATGGGTCAGCCAGAATCAGTCGTTTGGAATGGCTTATTTTGGGTTGTGCAATTATTTGTATGTGTAAATGCAATGGCGAAAAGTTTCTTGCAGGAAAGCCGTGGCCGTATGTTGTATTATTATACAATTTCCGGGGCAACGGATTATATCATTTCCAAATTAGTTTTTAACGCCCTCTTAATGGCTGCGATGACCATCGTAAGTGTGGGTATATTTTTATTATTATTGGGAAATCCTATTTATTTTTTCGGGCAGTTCATACTCATCAGTTTATTGGGTGGTATTGGGCTAAGCCTGGTTTTTACATATATAGCAGCTATTGCTGCAAAGGCACAGCAACAGGCAGCACTTATGGCAATTATGGGATTTCCGCTCATTATTCCACAATTATTATTATTGGGAAAAGCAGCGCGGCAGGCATTTGAGCCCGTAGTGCAGGCAGGATTTTCTCAAATGATCCTTTTACTTATTTGCCTCGATGCCTTGATCGTAGTTTTGGCCATTATCCTGTTTCCATTTTTGTGGAGAGATTAAACAAATTTTATTTTCCTCTATTCATGTAGTAATTTTGCAACGTTTAAAAAATCGGAAATCCTCATAAACGAACCAGGTATGTCAAAATCATGGTGGAAAATAGTTTGTATTCTATTGTTGATCTATACATGCACCATGGGATTCTTAGTGAAAATTCCGGTACTTGACGGGAGGCTCCAGCAATCTATCCGCAATCTTTATTTTCATGTGCCCATGTGGTTTTGCATGCAAACACTCTTTATTGTTTCAGTTATTTATTCCATCATACACTTACGCAAACAAGATTTGAAAAGCGATTTGTATGCAGTTGAATTCGCAAGAACAGGCCTTGTATTTGGCATTCTTGGAATTACAACCGGTGCCATTTGGGCAAATTATCAATGGGGAGAACCCTGGTCCGGTGATGCCAAACAAAATGGCGCAGCAATCGCGTTACTCATTTATTTTGCTTATTTTATTTTACGGGGTTCATTCCAGGACGCTGATAAAAAAGCAAATATCAGCGCGGTATATAACATTTTTGCTTTTGCCATGTTATTCCCCACACTTTGGATATTACCACGTATGACGGAATCGCTCCACCCGGGTGGACAGGGAAGTGAAGGGAATCCTGCATTAAATGGCAGCGACCTCGCACCCGAAATGCGTATGGTGTTTTGGCCTGCAGTATTTGGTTGGGTACTTTTAGGCGTATGGATTTCAACATTGCGAATAAGGCTTCAAAAAATAAAAGAAAAACATGCAATACTTCAATAAACTAAAAACTGTATTAAGCCTCACCTGCTTCCTGATGTTCAGTGTTTATTCATTTGCGCAACAAATGGATATTAAAACAGAAGAGCCCACAGATTTTATGCATAGCAACGGTAAAATTTTTGTGGTGATGGCAGTTGTTGTAACTATAGTTGCAGGCCTCATCATCTATCTCATCAATTTAGATAGGAAGATCCGAAAAATTGAAAAGAAATTACCTGCAACAAAACCGTAAGTTTTTCTGCTAAATCATAGCAAGCATTTTTTATATACACTATAAATAAATATCTTTATCATTAAAAATTAAATCATGTCAGATCAAACGTACAGCTTCTTCGAGAGCGTTACACGCAGCTTTGATAAGGCGGCGGTATTTACAAAATGGGAAAAAGGAATCCTTGAACAAATTAAAGCTTGCAATGCCGTATACCAAATGCGTTTTCCGGTGAAGCGCGATGATGGTTCGGTTGTTGTATTGGAAGCATACCGCGTTCAACACAGCCATCATAAAACTCCATGTAAAGGTGGAATCCGCTTCAGCGAAGCTGTAAACCAGGATGAAGTAATGGCGCTTGCTGCATTAATGACCTATAAATGTGCTTTGGTAAATGTACCTTTTGGAGGTGCAAAAGGAGGTATTAAAATCAGCCCGCGTAAATACAGTGAGTTTGAATTGCAAAAAATCACCCGTCGCTATACAGCAGAATTGATCAAGAAGAATTTTATCGGGCCAGGTACAGATGTTCCTGCACCGGACTATGGTACCGGCGAAAGGGAAATGGCGTGGATTTTAGATACCTATTCAACCATGCGGCCGGGTGAAATAGATTCCATGGGATGCGTTACAGGAAAACCGGTTACACAAGGTGGTGTCCGCGGCAGAAAAGAAGCAACCGGGCTCGGCGTATTTTATGGTGTACGCGAAGTATGCAATATGCCGGACATGATGGAAAAATTAGGAATGACCACTGGCATTAAAGGCAAAAGAGTAGTGGTTCAAGGCCTTGGAAACGTGGGTTACCATTCAGCAAAATTTTTCAGGGAAGGTGGCGCTAAAATAGTTGCTATTGCTGAATATGAAGGGGCAATATTTTGTGAAGATGGAATTAATGAACTCGAACTCTTCCAGCATCGCCAAAAAACAGGTTCTATTTTGAATTTCCCGGGAGCGACAAATTTTGAAAAAAATTCTGATGCGTTGGAAATTGAATGCGACATTCTCATTCCTGCTGCCTTGGAAAATGTAATCAATAAAAATAATGCAGATAAAATAAAAGCAAAAATGATTGGTGAAGCTGCAAATGGGCCATTAACCCCGGATGCCGATGATGTATTAGATAAAAAAGGCATCCTCGTAGTTCCGGACATGTACTTAAATGCAGGTGGCGTTACAGTTTCTTATTTCGAATGGCTGAAAAACCTTAGCCACGTGCGTTATGGCCGTATGGAAAAAAGATTTACTGAAAATATGAACAAACATATCCTCAGCCAAATTGAAGAACTTACAGGAAGAGAAGTAAACGAAACGGAAAAACAATTTATAGAACATGGCGCAAGTGAAGTGGATTTGGTATATAGCGGTTTGGAAGAAACGATGATTGAAGCTACACATGAAATAATGAATTGCTGGAAAAACAATCCTTCAATTCCGAATATGCGTACTGCGGCCTATGTTGTAGCCATTGATAAAGTGGGAACTTCCTATGCTGAATTAGGAATATTTCCATAATAGAAGTTTTTATAAAAAATGGCATCAAATAAAAAATGCAGGATTGAATTTTCAATCCTGCATTTTTTTACATAAATTATTCAACATTGAATTGACGGCCATTACTGTGCGAAGTAAACTCCGGTGCATACATACATTGAATGGTTGCAATGCCCACAGAAAATGTTCCTTTCTGTGTTATGTAAACCGGGTATTCAAATACATACGTACCCTTGCGTAAATGGCTTATGAAAAAATTCGTGCTTGCATCTTTCGTGGCTTCATAATAACCAAGCCCATCCTGCCATTTGTACCCACTCAATACATTGATGGGTTCCATAGAAGATGCGCGGCCATCTTTTAAATGAACATATTCAATATCGCGGTCAGATTTTAAAACCATTCTTAAAACTATTTTATCGCCTACATGCACAGCTTCATTTTCATTCACAGGAACCAACACTTTTCCTGCATCACTCGTTTTTTCTATAAACAAATTTTTTGTGATTGATAAAGGTGTTTCAGCGCTTGTGATTTTATCCAGGTCTTCAAAATATTGCCAATAAACAGCGCCATAAGAAATGCCATTATTTTTGTTTTGTGTATCACTTGATGAAGTTGTTATGGAAATATTTCCCATTGATTGAGTAACGTTTTTACCAGGGATAATTTCCTGCCAATATCCACTGCCGGCTTCTGTTTTAGTTGCTGCATCCGGTAAAACTACATTTCCCAATTTTATAGAAACGGTACGCTCAGGTAATGGCTTGCCATTATTCCAAAGTAATGCAAAACACGCATCTGCCGTGGATTTGGTGGTAGGCCAATGATTGGTTTGTTTTTGCAGGATCAGCCAGGTTTTCATTTCATTGATGGCGGTTGTATATGCTTTGTCATTTTTGTATTTCACCAATTCATTTCCCAATTCAATGAAAAGGGATTGCATTTCAATCGGTGCATTGTACCAATAATAAGCGTAGGCATTTGTTTTCCAATACATGCCGCGGCCTTTTGTTTCAATGCCATTTTCAAGTATGGATTTAAAAATATTATCTGCCACAAATTTTTCCTGGTTGGTTTGCATCAACATCATACCAATCATGGCTTTCATATAATTGGATTGCTCATTCCATTTACGCATACATTGCTGAAAATAAAAATTATAGGCTGTTTTATTTAATACAGGGATATCCGTAAAATAACTGCGCATGTACATGTACTGTATTTGCGAATAGTTGATGTTATCTGAATTGAAATTATTTTTTTTGTTTTCATTATATTCTACCACCATTTGCTTGTCGAGCCATGATAAAGCTTTTATTGTGATAGCATCAATGCTTGCTTCATCTTCACGCCGAATGGCATTTAATTTTCTTAAGCGCCCAATCCCTGTTAGAATATATTGAGTAATGTACCGATCTTCCCTGCCGCCTTTAAACCAGGAGAATCCGCCGCTTGCCATTTGCATTTGTTGAATTTTTGCAAGTGCAGAAGCCAGGCCGTTTTGCATGGTATTCATGTCAAATAATAAAGCAAGATTTTTCTTTTGGGCATTTTCATTTTCTGCATTCAATACCCAGGGTGTTTCTTCCAAAAGAATTTGCTTGAGTGATTCATTTTTTTGAAGGTTGCTCAACAAACTGCTATGTGCATTCGCTGAATCAGCCTGCCATTTTTCAATCACTTCTTTTATTCGCGGATGTTGTGCTAAGAGATAGCCTGCAAGCGCATTTGCATAATACCTGTTGAATACTTGCTCTGCACATTCATAAGGAAACTCCGCCATATATGGCAATGCCTGAACGGCGTACCACACCGGGTTTGCAGTATATTCTACGGTCAAAGATTGCGTTTGTAAAGTTGAACTTGTATTGTTCTTTAATTTTTCAAAAACAAATTGTTGCGTGGTATCCCCTTTTACAAACAAGGGTAATGATTCTGTCACAAGCATCCGGTTACTCAGCACGGGCAACGTATTTTCTTCGCCATCACTCAATGAATTTGTCTTTGCAACAAATCTCCAAGTTACCGGTTTTAAGAAAGAAAAAGGAATTTGTACCGGGAAAGAAATGGAAATACTCTTTCCTGCATCTGCAGAAAAATATTGATCAGGGAAAACATTATTAAATAAACCATCCACAGGTTCCATGGTTTCCGCATCGAACAATTGCATGGATACAACGCCTTTTACCGCGCTGTCACTCATGTTGCTGATCTTTGCAGAAAATTCCATGCGGTCGCCTTCGCGTAAGAATCGCGGCATATTTGGCTGCACCATTAATTTCTTTTGTGTAACAATATTATCCAACACCTGGTAACCAAATGCAAGGTCTTTGGTATGCGCCAGCGACATCCATTTCCATTGAGTCAATGATTCGGGCATGGTAAAACTAAAAGTAAAATTGCCCGCACTGTCTGCGTGTAATTGCGGAATAAAGAAAGCGGTTTCATTAAAGTCGCGGCGGATTTGAATTGGATTATTTATTGACGCATCTTGTTTATATGTTGAATATGAAATTGAGTCTGTTTGTCTTTCTTCACTTTTTATTCCAAAAGCAGTTGTTACAATTACTTCGTTTAAACTGCTCTCGGAAATACTACCACGAACAGCTGCGCGATAAGCTTTTCCTTTAATTGCAGGTGAAAATTCTTTATCATAATCTTCAGTTGAATTCCAAAACGAATTCATATTGGTAACAAGCCGGTTATAATATTTTTGAAAATAAGATAAAGTATCGGGGAGAAAATTTTGTGTTTCATTTGAATTATTAAAAGTATTCAAAGCATTCCAATGCGTATGGACATAGCCCAAAGGCCAAAGGTTTGGAAAAGCCCATGAATGTGGTACAAACTGATCGAGCGAAGCGTCATACATTGTTGTAAGGAGTTCCGCAGAAACCTTTGCTGCATTGCTTCCTGACACTTTTACTGTCCAGGTTTCCTTGCTTCCCGGCTCCATTTTATTGCGGAAAGTGGAATAGGTTATTTTCAAATCTTTATCCGCATAAGGCATCCAAATATTTGTGCCGCCTGTAAAATAACGATTGTGTTTTACAAAGGCATAAAAAATCCCAACCCCTGCCCTGTCCGATTCTGTGGGTGTATAACTCAATACTTTTTTATTTTCATCTATTTGTAAAAATTGATAATCAGCAATCACATT
>CAYXHX010000146.1:0-1116 GCA_964464835.1 uncultured Chitinophagaceae bacterium
TTTTGCAGCTTTTTTAATAGCTTCTCTATCTAGTTTACCATTATATTTGGCTTCAAAATCAAAAAATTGATTATACAGCAACGATTGCACAACTTGAAGATGCAATTCTTGAAAAAAGGAACGATATCACAGAACATCTTACTCCCTGGCAACGTGTTCAATTAAGCCGGCACCCGGACAGGCCCTATACAACAAAATATATTTTGAAAATGTCCAATAACTTCCTGGAATTGCATGGTGACAGGAATGTGAAAGATGATAAAGCTATGGTAGGTGGATTTGCAGATCTTGATGGCCAAACAGTAATGTTTATCGGCCAGCAAAAAGGTATTAATACGAAGATGCGCCAACAAAGAAATTTTGGTATGGCTAATCCGGAAGGCTATCGAAAAGCCTTACGCCTGATGCGGCTTGCAGAAAAATTTAATAAACCTATTGTTACACTTATTGATACACCGGGGGCTTTCCCCGGGGCTGAAGCAGAAGAGCGCGGGCAAGGCGAAGCTATTGCAAGAAATATTTATGAAATGATCCGTTTGAAAGTGCCGGTCATTTGCGTTATCATTGGTGAAGGCGCTAGCGGAGGCGCTTTGGGGATCGGTGTTGGGGATAAAATCCTAATGATGGAAAATACCTGGTACACTGTAATATCTCCCGAGAATTGCAGTTCAATTTTGTGGAGAAGTTGGGATATGAAAGAAGTTGCAGCCGATCAATTAAAATTGACATCAAAAGATATGAAAGGTTTTGGCCTTGTTGATGAGATTATACCCGAACCGGCAGGCGGCGCGCATTGGGATTATGATGAATCTTCAAAAATCCTTAAGGAATATATTTTGAAGGCAATTGCAGAAATGAAAAATTATTCTCCTCAGGAACGAATTAATATGCGTATTGAAAAATTCGGTAAAATGGGTTTTTGGGATGAACTTGCCGACTAATATTTTTCAAAAAAATAGTCATACATCTACTTACACTTTTTCAAAAAATAATATGTCAAAAATTATGGATACTTCATTTTTACATGGCACAGGTGTTGCATTGATCACACCTTTCAAAGAAAATGAAGATATAGATTATAAAGCGCTTTCAAACATTATTAACCATGTTATTAAT
>CAYXHX010000146.1:1126-5273 GCA_964464835.1 uncultured Chitinophagaceae bacterium
TAATGGCGGTATAAATTATGTGGTAACACTTGGTACCACCGGAGAAACACCCACTCTTTCACGTTTTGAAAAAATGGAGATCATACGTTTTACTTATGATTGTGTGAATGATAGAGTGCCGGTAATTGTAGGTATCGGAGGCAATAATACATCTGAGGTTTTACAAGACCTGGCGGAATTTCCATTAGATCACGCAATGGCAATTTTAAGCGCAGTGCCTTATTATAATAAACCTTCACAAGATGGATTATTTCAGCATTATAAAAAAATAGCATCTCATGCTCCAAAACCCATTGTACTCTATAATGTCCCCGGGAGAACAGGCAGGAACCTTTATGCGGAAACTACGCTGAAACTTGCACATGAGGTGAAAAATATTGCAGGCATAAAAGAAGCGAGTGGCGACTTTAGCCAATGCATGCAAATACTGCGTGACAAGCCTGATTATTTTTCTGTTGTAAGTGGGGATGATGCTTTAGTACTGCCACAAATAGCATGCGGCATGCAAGGAGTAATCAGTGTTGCCGCAAATATGTTTCCCAAAGATTTTTCTGCAATGATACGTTTTTGTTTACATGGCGATTTCCCTTCAGCAAAAAAGATAAATGACCAATTAATTTCGGCTTATGACCTTATGTTTGCTGAAAATAATCCGGCAGGCGTAAAAGCGTTTATGGCTGAAAATGGTTTATGCAAAAACATTCTCCGGCTTCCATTGACACCTCTTTCTGAAAATTTGCACAGCAGGGTTAAAAGTTTTATAGCAAAATATTAAAAATTATTCCCTTTCACTTTATTGCTTTCAAATATATCGTAATTAGCATCCTCAGGAAATTTTCTTCTGTATCAGTTTATGCTCATAAGCATATTTAATTAATCCGATTACACTTCCGGTTTTTGTTTTCCTGAAAATATTTTTTCGGTGTGTCTCCACAGTCCGCTCACTGATATATAATGTATCTGCAATCTCCTTGTTGGATAATTCATCTTCAATTAAACCAATGATTTCAATTTCGCGGGCGGTGAGGTGGGCATCTGCGTTTTCTTTCTTTACATGCTTGAACTTATCCAGTTCATTTAAAATTTCATCACTGAAATAAATGCCCCCACCGGCAATTTTATGTAAAGCTTCCACAAGATCTTTTTTCCCAATATTTTTTAATATATAACCTGCAATATCAGCATCCTTAATCATTTCATTTACGGTAGTTCCCTGGCCACTCATGCTCAATGCAAGAATTTTTATTTGAGGAAATTTTTCTTTTACTTTTTTTGCTAATTCCTGGCCATTCATCTCTGGCATCATAATATCTGTTAGCAATATGTCAACTGAATTTTTTTCAAGTAAATCAAGCATTTTCAATGAAGAAGTGGTACACACATCAATGGAAAAATCATGTTCATTTTCGAGTAAGGATGTAATGCCATCTATGACAATCTGGTGATCATCAACAATAGCAATTTTGATTTTTTGTGGTTTCATTTGATTGGATTTTTTTGTAAATTAAGTAATTTCTTCCATAGGTACGTAAATTGCTACCAAAGTGCCTTTCCCCGGCGTACTGTTCCATTCTACTTTTCCTTTTAGATAACTGATCCGATGCCGGATATTTTTTAAGCCAATGCCCGAAAAATCATTCAATCCTGTGGCATCAAATCCCACCCCATTATCTTCAATTGTAGCATTGATGCCATCTTCATCTTTTAAAATGGCTATATCCAAATGTGTTGCATGCGCATGTTTGAGTACATTATTTACACATTCCTGAACGACCCTGTACAAAACGGATTTGATATTTGAATCAAGGCTTCCTTCAAGGCCATCCGTATGTAATTGTATGTCCAAACCATTTACATTGATCCTGTCAATGAATTTTTGCAGCGCTTCAGTTAGGCCACTTGCCATTAACGCATTGGGCATCATATTATGCGATACGGATCGCACTTCGCGGCAGCTTTCATCTACCAGGCTGACAATTTTTTCATAATTAAGCCTTTGTTTTTCCGACTGAAAACTGATGTCATTTTCCAGGGCAGATAAATTCATTTTTGCCGCACTCATCATTTGCCCTATACCGTCATGCAGGTCACCGGCAATTCTTTTACGTTCGTTCTCTTCAGCTTCAATCACGGCATTTGTGGCAAGCGCCTGCTGTGTTATAATGGTTGTTTTAAGTTTTGATTGTTGCTTTAATGTATAACGCCTGTACCAGGAATAGCCCAATGCAGAAAGTAAAATAATGAGTGCAATAAACCCGGTAATCCAGTAATTGCGTTTGGTGATTTCAAATTGTTGTTGTTGAATTTGTTTTTCTTTTTCTACTGTTTCATATTTAGCAGATAATTCTTCTACCTGTTTTGCAGAAGAAATTTTATAGATGGAATCTTTCAGGTCAGTTGATTTTTTAAAATATGTAAGCGCCTGCTGAGGATCATTTTTTGCAGTTGCAATGGCAGAAAGTTGTTTATAATTCACCATCATCAGGTCCGTAAACCCTTGTGGCGCGGTCAATACATTACTTTTCAAATAACTTTCTTCCGCTTTTTCGTATTTTTTTTCGGCGAGGTACATGCTACCGATATCTGTATAGATAAGGGCAATATTGAATGTGTCTTTCAATGCTTCCCTTATTTTAAGGGCTTCTAAATTATTTTTTTCAGCATCCTTAAATTTTCCCTGGATAACATATACGCCTGCCAGGAAATTCAAAGCATAAGAAATACCCAATTGATCATTTAATTCTTTGCAAATTTCTAATGAAGCAGTATAATTATGAATGGCAGCATCATAGTTTTTTTCATATTCATATACTACACCGCTTTCGTTATAAATAGTAGAGATGCCCTGCCTGTCTTTTAAACGGACAAAAATATCCATGGCCTTATCATAAAATTCATGTGCTCTTTTATAATTGCCTGTTTTTCGGAAAAGCTTTGCCAAACCATTATAGGTATTTGCCAATTCATTATATGCATTTTTACGTTCCAGCATTTCTACCGACCTGTAAAAATAGCTTGCCGTACTATCATATATGCCTTTAAAATAAAAAGCGTTAGCAAGGTTTTGAAATAATTTTCCAATTGCTACACTATCTTTTACTGACTCCGCAATGGAAAGGCCTTTGCGGGCATAGATAATATTGTCGTCAAAATTTTCATGTGTATACGACAATTGAAAATAAGCGTCCATCAATTTTTTCGGATCATTGCTTGATTGAATGATGGCTAAAAGGTCATTCTTTGAAGTGGGTTGCCCTTGTGCAATTTGAAAGGAAAATAAAATGATAAAAATGGGTAAGCAAAAGTTTTTCATGTCATTTGGTTCAAAACATCATTCATTGAAAAAATGCCTTTTTTCTGTTGCATAAATTCTGCTGCAAGAATTGCACCTGCTGCAAATCCTTTTCGGTTAAATGCATTATGTTTGATCGTAATTTCATCGTCACCCGAAAAATATTTTACCAGGTGAATGCCTGCTATTTCATCTTCGCGCTTGCTGATTATAGGTAGCACGCTGCCATCTGCACTTTCTGTATTTAACCACTTTTCTTTTCCAACATTTGCGTGGATAATTTGGTTTGCCAGGGATATAGCCGTTCCACTCGGTGAATCTTTTTTATGTACATGATGCACTTCTTCAATACTTACATCATATTCTTTTCTTTCCTGCATAATGCCGGCCAGGAAATCATTTAATTCAAAAAACAGGTTTACTCCAATACTGAAGTTGCTGGCATATAAAAATCCCGCATTTTTCTGATTGCATGTATTTGCTACTTTTTCCCATTGATCCAACCATCCTGTAGTGCCGCAAACCACCGGTACGCCTGCATCAAAGCAGGTAAGAATATTTTTTACAGCAATCGAAGGATTTGAAAATTCAATGCACACATCTGCCTGCTGCAAATTTTGGATGGTTAATTGATCTGTATTTGTGGAATTTATTTTCAGTACAATTTCATGGCCTTTTGCGATTGCCATTTCAGCAATAGCTTTTCCCATTTTTCCAAAACCGGTTAATGCAATCTTCATACTTTATTTTTCAAAAGTAATATTAAGATTTTTTTAAGACAAAAAAAATTGATGCCCGAAGGTTATTTTGTTGTGGTGTTTTTGAAATTAAAAACAAGCCCGATTCCAGCTGTTT
>CAYXHX010000146.1:5283-6581 GCA_964464835.1 uncultured Chitinophagaceae bacterium
GCCTTATTTCCATACTCAGGTTATCGCTTACATCAAAATGTTTCAAATGAGCAAATACCGTAGCATCCGCAACATTCAAACCCCAAACAATGATAAACCACAGTGTGGAATAATCCCGGTCTTTCCTAAATTGGTTCCTGTAAAATTGCAAGCTTTCCGGGTTGCTGATTAGCCCCTGAAGCTTAGGGTCAATGGTGTTAAAATGTGCTGTATCATTATTCACGACGATATTATAAGCGTCTCTTGTTTTTTTATACCATTTATTATTATAAATAAACGTTGCAGTAGGAATGGCAAGCGCACCATAAACAATCGGAATTTTCCAGTATTCTTTATTATATGCCTGTCCCCATCCGGGTAAAATGGCTGAGCGCAAAGTTGCTTTCCGGGGTTCATGTTTTTCCAGCAAAGAAATTTTGTCCTGCACTTTCAATACTCCCGAATCTTGTTTTTGTATGATGGTTGTATCTGCCGAAACATTGATGCTGCTTGTATCCTGGGCGTTCAGTGAAAAGCCGGTGGCAAGAAAAAAAATACCTGTAATGATATGTTTTTTTACCATACTTTAATCTACCTGCACCTGCATCAGGTCAAGGATTTTGTTCAATTCTTCCAATGAAAAATAATCAATGCGGATACTGCCGGCACCTTTTGAACCATTATGTTCCAAATTGACTTTTGTAGAAAAATGAGAAGCCAATGTATCTTCGAGCCTTTGATAAACGGGCGATAGCTTTTTTCGGCCATTTGATTGTTGGGGCGATTTTTGCCTGGATAAATTACGTACCAACTCTTCCGTTTGCCGGACACTCAGTTGCTTATTTCTTATTTCATTAAAAATGAATAATTGTTGCTCAATAGCATCAATATTGATGATGGCCCGGGCATGCCCCATACTGATCAAACCATGACGAACAGCTAATTGAATTTCCGGTGGCAATTTTAATAACCGGAGATAATTTGTTACTGTGCTTCTTTCTTTCCCCATCCTTTCTGCAACTTGTTCCTGGGTGTAATGAATTTCATCCATCATCCTTTTGTAGCTGAGAGAAATTTCAATGGCATTCAAGTCTTCTCTTTGCAGGTTTTCAAGTAATGCAAGCTCCAGTAATTGTATATCATTTGCCTGCCGTATATAAGCAGGTATTTCTGTAAGGCCGGCAAGTTTAGCGGCGCGTAGCCTTCGTTCACCCGCAATTAACTGGTAGCGGCCATTACTTGTTTTAGAAACGGTAAGCGGTTGAATGATATCATGAATGCGAATTGAATCTGCCAGTTCACGCAATGCCTGTTCATCA
>CAYXHX010000147.1:0-1680 GCA_964464835.1 uncultured Chitinophagaceae bacterium
CTTGGTGGGGAAGGTCTTGAGCAGCGGCTTGGTGTTTTTGTAGCTGCAATGCTCACTCCACATGCCGCTGAATGCGCACAATTCGGTAAAATTTGGTGTACGCCCTAATTCTTTTTTGATGCGTTCAAACTCTTCTTCTGTAAGCCTCAACTCTGCTGCAATTTTTGAATTAATTTCCATGAATGTTGGTTTTTATTTTAAGAAATCCCCTTGAACTTCCATATTCATTATTTCCATTAAAAAAATATGGCGCAAAGGTAGGATAAGCAAACAGCTATGTAAAGGGAAATTGAAAAAAGATTTGAAAAAATAGAAGCCCTAAAAAAGAAAAAAGTTATAACACTATTCCCAAAGCAATATCAATAGTTTTTTCCAACACATCAAATGCAGCATTGGCGGCATTTTGAGCCATCACTTTGGAAATGATGGCGATGGCATGCAATTCTGAAACCAGGATTTTCTTTTCATCAAGGATCCGGGCTTCATAAAATTCTTTGCTCAGTTCTTTTGTCAAAAAAAGGCTGGTAAGCAAATCAAGCCTTTCTTTCCGGCTTTGAAAAAAATCATTGGTGGTTTCTTTTGCAAACGGCCAATCTGTGTCCAGGGATTTTTTTACGGCCCCAAGCATATTGGTAAGAACTTCATCTATATCAAATTTCATAATACATTTTTTTAAAATTATCGAGCTTTGCTCAAAGCAATTTCTTCAATCAAAACAGGTTTCCATAATGCCTTTAGTTGCTCATTATAAATGAGCGCTTCCGCATTGGAGATTACGCCTCTTTTTGCATGGTCTTCTTTTGCTTTAATAAAATAATCTTTTAATATTTTAATAGAAGCAACTATATCGGTTGCTTTGGGCCGCACTTCATTTTTCAATAATAGAGAATTGATGTCGGATTCGATATTTAAATATTCGTTTAAGTAATGATCAAAACTTTTCAAACTATCCGGTGATGACATCAGTTGCAGGTACATCATATCCGTAGCTTTTGCAGCATTTTCAATTTGTGTTTGCAATGCTGCATCATAGGCAGGAACAAAAGAAGCACGGCATCCGGCTAAGAAAATAACCGGTATTAAAAGAAGGCTATAAAAAAGCGATGTATTTTTTTTAAAAACAATATTCATTATTGGTTATTTTATTTCAGGGTCTCCATTCAAGTAAGTGCCCGTAAAAGAACGATAAGCATCTGATGTTTTCCTGCCGGCTTTTCCATCCACTTTCAAATAAGCTCCTGCAAGATTGAGCATCATTTGAAGCTCTTCTGCTTTTTGAACATACCTTGATGGTAAATAATTTACTTGTTTTCCTAATTCTGTAATTAGGCTTACCCGGTTTGAAATCCCGGGGTTGACAAGTTGCATTTCTACCATTCTTCTTAATAAAACTGCACCACCGCATTGTTTGGAAACAGCTGTAGAACTGTATTTGCCATCTGATAAATATTTTCCTTTTGTATAATGGTTGCTATAACTCCATAAATAAGGAGAATAAATTCCTTTACTCCTGTAACCAAAACCATTGTATGCCTCCATTTTATACAATATGCCCGGGATACTCCAATCATACCAGGTATCGAGAGAATCATAGATTAAAGAATCAATGGCGCTAAATTCCCATTCGAATGGCGGGTTTCCTGTTTTAGGCCTGCCTGCCGGAACATTCACGGTACGTGC
>CAYXHX010000147.1:1690-4738 GCA_964464835.1 uncultured Chitinophagaceae bacterium
ATGGCATGCAATATGCCGATAAAATACCAGGGCACATTTACAACATTTGCAACTTGTTGATAGCGTGCATTATTGGTTGCAATTTTTTTGACGATTGAATTTACTTCAGTGTATTTATCAGGATTAATGATACAAGTATCAAATAATCGTTGGTATTCACTTTGCAATTGTGGAGTATAGGCTACTGTAGGCATGGCATGTGAATTTTGATTGTATAAATATACAATCTTTCTATTGAAATGCCTTAGACTTTTTTTGCAAAAACTTCCTCAACAGATTTTTTTATAAGCGCACACATTGCTATTAGTTCATTCTTGGAAATAGTCAATGGCGGTGCAATCCGTAATAAATCAGGTGCAAATAAAAACCAATCAGTGATCAATCCATTTTTAATACATTGGTGAATGACGGCACGGCAAATTGATTCATCCCTGAATGAGAGTGAAGCCCAAAGGCCTGCGGTTTGCAAATGAGCAGTAATGAAGGAAGATAAATATTGCTTCAAAATTTTTTCCTTCTCAAAAACCCCATCCACCAAATTGTCTTCGATTAAAATTTTAAAAGCCGCCATACCTGCGGCACATGAAACGGGATGCCCACCAAATGTGGTGATATGCCCCAATACAGGATTTTTCATGAATGCATCCATGATTTTCTTATCAGCTATAAATGCACCGAGTGGCATACCACCTCCAAGTGCTTTTCCCAGTAATAAAATATCCGGTACAATATCAAATTGTTCGAAAGCCCAAAGTGTACCGGATCTGCCAAAGCCTGCTTGTATTTCATCCAATACAAGCAATGCGCCTTTTTCTTCACACTTTGCTTTTACTTTTTTCAGCCACACGGGAGGTGGCTTTCTAACACCGCTTTCAGCCTGGATGGTTTCTGCAAAAACGGCTGCTGTTTGTTCATTGATTGCATCCAATACTTTTTCATCTCCATAATCAAATTGTAAAATGCCCGGCAGTAAAGGCCTGTATGCGCTGCGCCAATATTCATCTCCCATTAAACTCAGTGCACCTTGCGTACTTCCGTGGTATGCATTTTTAAATGAAATAATTTGCGGCCTTGCAGTGAATCTTTTTGCAAGTTTCATTGCACCTTCTGTGGCTTCTGCGCCACTATTGGTAAAATATGTACAGTTCAAATTTTGTGGTAAATGATTTGTAAGCAAAGCTGCATATTGCACTTGAGGAGATTCTATAAATTCTCCATATACAATCAGGTGCATATAATCCGCAATTTGATTTTGTACGGCTTCAATTACTTTTGGATGTGAATGCCCGATATTGGCTACATTAAAACCGGAGATCATGTCCAAATATTTTTTACCATTGGCATCATACAAATAAATGCCATCTGCTTTTACCATTTCTAACCCAATGGGTTCAGGAGAAGTTTGCGCAATATGCCGTAGGAATAATTGCCTGTTAGAAATATTTTGCATGAGGTGTATGCTTTTTATTTTTAAATTTAAGGCGAAAATTAAACTAATTAATTATGCCTTACATCATTCCGTTACTCGGCAAGGAACCCTGCCTGGGAAAAAATTGTTTTATTGCTCCAAATGCCACACTTATTGGAGATGTAACTGCAGGTGATGAATGCAGTTTTTGGTTCAATTCGATTGTGCGCGGTGATGTGCATTATATAAAAATGGGCAACCGTGTAAATGTACAGGATGGCGCTGTTATTCATTGCACATATCAAAAGAACCCGGTGAATATTGGGGATAATGTTTCTATTGGCCACAATGCTATTGTACATGGATGTACCATTTTTGATAATGTATTGATTGGAATGGGTGCATTGGTGATGGATCGTTGTATGGTGCATAAAAATACCATTATTGCTGCAGGGGCAGTAGTTTTAGAGGGAACTATAGTAGAAGAAGGGAGCATTTATGCAGGCGTACCGGCAAAAAAAGTGAAAGACATTCCTACTGATTCCATACATGAAGAGATTGAACGCATTGCCCGTAATTATGTAAAGTATAGTTCATGGTATAAATAAAATTTCTAAGAATTTTTTTTAAAATTCATTTTCCTGAATGCTATCCATGATTTTTAAATAACTGATATACCGCTCCATAAAAATTTCACCTTTTTCAGCTGCCGCTTTAATTGCGCACCCGGGTTCATCTATATGGAGGCAATTATTAAAGCGGCATTCATTTAAGCGATCACGCATTTCGGGAAAATAATGAGAAATTTCCTGTTTCTCCATATCAGCCATTCCAAACTCCCTGATCCCCGGCGTATCAATAATGCGTGCATCCTGTAAACCAGGTATATCGTGCATTTCAGCAAATGTGGTGGTGTGCATGCCTTTGCCGCTCCATTGGCTTACTTCCATCGTTTTTAGATTTATGGAGGGTGAAAGAAAATTGATGAAGGAAGATTTCCCTACGCCACTATTGCCTGTAATCAATGTTGTTGTATGATCAAATATTTTTCGTAATTCTTCTAACCCAGTACGCATGGTTACGCTCACAAAAAAAACCGGGTACCCCAATGAAGGATATATTTTTTTGATGCTTTCAATTTGTTGCAGTTCTTTTTTTTGATAAATATCTGCTTTATTAAAAATTATTTTGGCAGGAATATGAAATGCTTCTGCCGTTACAAGGAAACGGTCTATAAACCCCAAGGATGTTTTTGGATTTTTTAAACTGGCAAATAAAATCGCCTGGCCTACATTGGCTGCGATGATATGATGTTGCTTTATATGATGCGGGGAACTTCGTGCTATATAATTATGGCGCGGCAGAATCTTTACAATCATTGCATCTGTTTCCCCTTCAAGAGATAATTCCAATTCCACTTCATCTCCCACGGCGATTGGGTTAGTTGAAGTAATGCCATCAATTTTAAAAATACCTTTTAAACGGGCATGGTAAAATCTCCCATCATCTGCTTTCACTAAATACCAACTCCCGGTTGATTTATATACGCGGCCTTTCATATTTTATCAAAAAGAAATAACTAATAAAAAAATATTTTGTAAATGTAAATCTTAACAGAATAGATTAATATACCTACTTTT
>CAYXHX010000147.1:4748-6550 GCA_964464835.1 uncultured Chitinophagaceae bacterium
AAAAAGTTTTTTAAAAAATTATTCTGCTTCTGCCATTACTTCTTTCACTTCAGGTATCATTCTTTTCATCATGCCTTCAATACCGGCTTTGAGTGTAATCATGGAAGACGGGCAGCCACTGCAACTTCCCTGTAACATCAGGTTTACAATACCATCCTGGTAACTTTTAAATTGTATTGCTCCACCATCCATTTCTACTGCGGGGCGTACATAATTATCAAGCAATTCTTTTATACGTTTCACCACATCATCATCATCTGCTGCCACGAGGTTGGTGGCTTCTACTTTTACTTTTGCAGCTTCTTCTTCATTTACGATGGGCCCGCCATTTTCAATGTATTCCTTCAAAAATTGTTTGATGGGTGGAATTACATCCAGCCAATCTTCCGTATCAGCAGTTTTGGTAAGTGTTACAAAATTGCTGGCAATGAAAATACTTTTAATAAATGGAAATGCAAATAATTCTTTTGCAAGTGGGGATGGGCCTGCAAAACTTTCATCGGGGAAATCTATACTTTTTCCGGGGTATAACAATTTATTCGCCACAAATTTCATTGTCTCCGGGTTGGGTGTCATTTCCGTATAAATGCTGATTACCGGGTTACCTGTTTTAATCATTGTATAATTTTTTTTTCATTTAAAATATCTTTCCATTACTAAAAAACTGAATTGGAAATAAAATTTTAAATCGCCTGCAAAGATACAATGTTTTCGTCAACCGGTTAATTGAAATTACAAGGGAAAATCAAGAAAGTTGCTTCATTTCAAAAATCCAATAGCTTTCTTAATTTTGGATATGCGAAAAATTTATTATCTCTCAACATGCGACACATGTAAAAAAATCCTTGCAAAAATCAATCCGTCTTCACATGGTTTTGAATTGCAGGACATTAAAAATGAAAAGTTAACTTCATCTCAATTATCGCAAATGAAAAAATTGTCTGGCAGTTATGAAAAACTTTTCAGTAAACGGGCAATGCTTTATACTACCATGAAATTGAAAGAAAAAAAACTAAGTGAACATGAAATGCGCGATTTAATCCTGGAAGAATACACTTTTTTGAAAAGGCCTGTAATTATTTTTGATGAAAGAATTTTTATTGGAAACGCTCCTAAAGAAATTGAAACTCTTATGAACCTGCTGTAGATTCCCGCTATTCCGGTTGATAGATAGAAAGCCCATCAGCGTTTAAAACATAAAAGAGTTTACCTGCACGAAAGATTTTTTTAAAAGTTATTGCAGAAAAATTTATTTCATCATATTTTATATCAGGAAATGCAATTGCAGATTCTACAAGTTTCCCATTGACCCATCCATAAACTTTTGCATTCATGGCCTGAACATTTGTCCAATCAGGAAAAGGCAGGTTTTTTTTAAAATGGCCATAATAATCAAAAATTTTCCACCCTGTTTTTTCATCGTATAAATAGAGGATGCCATCCGCATCAATAATTTTTTGTGGAATAAACGCCTCATTAAATGCAAGCCGGAAATCTGGAGATTCCAGTAACAATTTTCCATTGTCATCAATTTTTTTCAACGTATTGCTCCATTCATCAAATACCCAGTAATTATTATCGTAACTAAGTGCTACTGCCTTTGCTTGAAGAATATTATAGTCACGCAGGTTAATGATGTTGAGCCTGTTTAAAAATTTATCTACCACTACAATGGTCAGAAAATCTTTATAAAAAATAATTTCTTTAAACGGGTTGCTTACATCCATGCTGTATAAATCACCATATCGCCGCGTATCATTATATACGGTAATGGAATCGCCTGCTGCATTTAATTTTTTTAT
>CAYXHX010000148.1:0-6536 GCA_964464835.1 uncultured Chitinophagaceae bacterium
TAGAGGAAACTGTAACGGCGATAGATACTATGTTGTACAGGCTATTTTATTTTAATAAAAATATAAAAATAATTTTTACCGTAAGCCCGGTCCGGCATGTGCGGGATGGGCTTATAGAAAACAATCGCAGTAAGGCAAGATTGCTCGAAGCAGTACATCATATTGTACAGAAGTTTGATAACATGTATTATTTCCCTTCTTATGAGATTGTAATAGATGTTTTAAGAGACCATCGTTTTTATGATATTGATTTAGTGCATCCTAATTATGCGGCAACAGAATTTGTGTTGGAAAAATTTTGTGAAAATTGCCTCGATAAAAAATCGCGGAATTTACTGGAAGAAATTAAAAAAATAATCATTGCCAAAAATCATAAACCTTTTCATGCGGGTTCCGAACAACATCAACAATTCAGGAAAAAATATTTTAATGAATGTAAAGTTTTACAAGAAAAATATCCTTTCCTTGATTTGAAAGATGAGATCAAATTTTTTGAATAATTATTTTTCAAAAAGCCCCAGGCTGCTTCCAACCCAGGATTTATCCATATTGTAGCGCACACCAATCATTTTGCCTTTACTCAGGCGTGCTAAATTATGCGTGGCTATCGGCCTTGGTGCTCCATCTTTCCAAAAATAAAAAATGCGGATTTCCGCTTTTGCAGGCACATCGGGCGTTTCAATGATATCTGCATACTGCACTTTCTTTTGCAAAATCCAATTTTGCGGGTCTTTTATTTTTTCAATATCTGCTTTTGTCACGTCTATCACTACACCTTGACCGGCAAAGGAAAATAAAGGTTTTAAAACATAATTTTCCAGGTCTTCAGGCATGGTTTTAATACCACTTAAAAATTGTGTTTTTGGAACGTACGGATGATTGATATACGGCAAAGTGTATTTGCTGATGCGGTAAAACCAATTGGGATGTGGTGCCCACTGAACATCCATTTCTTCAAACAATATTTTCCCTTTTTCCCGTATCTCCGGAGATTGCTGATCGAGATCATCAAAAATGATTCGGTTATATATTCTGTGTACCGGTATTTTTTTCCCATCTTTCATGTAAAACAATTTTTTCCCTTCTTTTACCAATTCAGTCAGGCAAACAATGGGGATACCCAATAGTTTTTCTGTTGCATAAAAATCAATTCTCGTTTTTTGCTGATGTGGTAATATTTCAAGCAGGATAGCGTTTTCCGGTTTTTCATCGGCGATGATTATATCTTTTAATAGTTGAATGTATTTTTCCCTGTCAAAACCATTCAGGTAAGAATCATAATTTTCAGGGATATTAAAATTTTCCTTTGTACTCAATGCATCAAACGCTTCATAGGCGAATAAAGTAGGGAAGCCTTGCATCTCAATTAACTGAGGCTCCAGTTCACCATTTTTATTTTTACAAATTCCAAAATCAAGTGCAATGAAATGTGAATGGTCATTTTCATTGGGTACTTTAATAGATGAAGGTATTGCATGCAGTGTTAAATGTTTAAAATTAAATTGTGTAATCACATCAATGATATGTTCACATGCCGAAAATACTTTTTCTTTAAATACTTTGTCAATAAATACGGGCGTTTCAGCCACCCTAAAATCCAATGAACCGGGATGTATTGCTTCCAGGTCAGCAATATGTTTCTGATATTTTTCATCCGTGAAATTTTCATTATACCATTTTCTCATTGATGGAACCATAGCGTTTGAATTTTTTTTAAAGATATGAAATGTAGATGATTTATTTTACTGCAGCTTTGATGTGCAAATTTTATTTTCTAAAAAAATTTTCAATTTTTTTTGTGGTTGCTTCAAGGTTTTGATGTGTATAAGCCCGGATGCCGAGTTTTGCTGCAGCTTCGGAAAGCATCGGGCGGTCATCCATATAAAAACATTGCCTGGGTTCAACCTGTGCTATGCCCAATGCCAGTTGAAAAATTCCGGGATCAGGTTTTCGCATACCTACTTCACAGGAAGAAATAAATGCATCAAAACAAGCATGCAATCCAAATTTTTTAATGCGGTAATCATTCAGTTCTTTGCCTTCATTATTGATGGCAATGATGGCCACACCGGGGTTTCGTTTTCTCCAGGATATAAGCCAATCAATCATTCCGGGTAATTTTATACTTTGATCAAACATAAATTTTTTAAATGTACCTGCAGAAAAATTTCGTGGTTTATTAAAAACAACTGTATGGAGATAATCATCCAGTGATATTTTTCCAATCTCATATACATTGAAAATAAAATTGTGTAAAATATCCATAGTGGGATAATCCAGGCCGAAATGTTTTGCGGCTTTCATGCGCGATTCATGGCCCCAGCCATTATTTAGTAATACGCCTCCAATGTCTGAAAAGAGGACTTTTATTTTTGCCATGTTGTTTTAAATTATTTTTCTAATTCAGCAATTTTTTTCAATCGCCTTTTATGCCGGGCAAGGCCACTGAATACGGCCACTAAAAAGGCCATTGTATATTCTACGGCAGCGCTTGAAGCCGTAACACGGCCTCCGAGGCAAAGCAAATTCATATTGTCATCTTCCACACCCTGGTGAGCGGAGAAATGATCATTGATGAGCGCTGCCCGAACGCCTTTAATTTTATTGGCTGCAATGGCAGCGCCAACGCCACTGCCACAAATGGCAATACCTTTTTCCAGTTTTTTTTCTGCAACAGCCCTGGCAAGCGGTATCACAAAATCGGGGTAATCATCGTCCTGGTTTAATTCAAAGGCGCCGAAATCGGTGATATCATAACCTTCATCGGTTAAATATTTTTTTAAATATTCTTTCAATTCAAAACCGCCATGATCTGCTGCAATACCTATTTTCATACCTGTTTATTTAATGTATCAAAATTAAATGGAAAGGTATTATAAAATTTGTTGGGAATAATTTAAAAAAAACAGGCTATTGGAATGATATTGTTTTATGGTTTTTTGTGGTTGGGGAAATTACCAATTGGCGTTGTTTTTATTGGATGAAGTGATTTGATAAAAATAACTGTTTTATTGTTTTACAATTGAACTATTTAATAGATTGACATCTATAAAATTCGCCATCTTTTCAATGTTGATTTTATTGCCATTAATAACAATGGAAATATTCTGAACCTTATCGCTTTTTATTTTTTTGGGTGTAAGTTCATCTCCCTGGCCGTTATGAGAAAATCCTGCATCATAGTATCCATAATCATTTGGTTTCGTTAGAAAATTTCCCAGCAAAACCAGGATAGTATTGTTCCATTTTCTCAGGCTTTCGTTGGTTTGATTTGCTGTCACTGTATATAGTTTGGATAAAACAGCATGTGGTAAAGGGTATGCAACAGAGGTAGATTCAATCGGGCCAAGCGACTGGTCAATCGCTATGCCTGTAAAATTATTTACATAAAACTCAACCTGTACTACCGTATTATTTCTAAATCTCCTTGTTATTATCTCTTGTTCAGCCTCCTTAGATTCTATTCCTGAGTTTTCATGTGTTTGGCCTGAAAGTGCAGTCAATTTATCAAGAAATTCTGTTTGTTTTTTTTGGTAATAAGCTGGGTGTTTGTCTTTGGTATATAAGGCTGCGCCCTCATCTTTATGCTGTTCTACATAAGTGGTGTATAAATTCAAATAATAATCAGCCGAATCTTTATATCGTGCATACAATGGACTTTTTGTGGTAGAGATGATATTGGTATAATCTTGAGATATATCATTCATATATCTTTTATCATAAATGGATTGATGGTCTTTCCATGCTTGTAAAGAATCATTATTCACAAAGAACCGGAAAGTAATATCAATGCCTCTTGGTGATCGCTGGCCATAAGGAGTTCCTGCAACCTGCAAGCCGCCTTCATTGGTATATTCACTTAATTCCGTCATTTCCCAATGAAGTTTTTTAGCAGCATTTTCCATTATGGCAGTAATGAGTGTACGCATTTTATCCTGCATGTCAATTTCCTGAGGCAGGATGTCATTTTCCAACCGTATTTCCATGTTTTGTGATTGTTCGATGAATACTGTTTCCGGGCAATCCGCGGGGTAGTTTGGACATTCCTGCGCGTGAAGAAAGCCGGTGGTTAATACTGTAAAACAACAAATAATTACTTTTTTCATTATCCTGGCTATACTATTTTTTTATTGATACAGGTTAATTGTGCATAGTAAGGTTTCATAAATTTTAAAGTGTGCTTTCCTTCCGAATGGGTATAAGCTGTATCTGTTGATTGAAAATAATCTTAGGCAAAACATTTTCTCTTTTATTTGATACATCTTTGTTATTACACAATAAAATATTTTTTGAATTTTTATTGGCAACATGTTGTCGGGAAAAACAGGATACGCATTCTCCCATCTTATCATAGCTCGATGATAATTTATGTATCAAAGAAATTCTTCGACATCATATAAGCTTTCCATAAGATTGACAACAGCATTACTATTATATCTTCACAAACTCCACCCTTCGATTATTTGCTCTTCCTTCTGGCGTATCATTATCACTGATGGGTTTAGTATCTCCAAATCCTTTGGTAGTAAGCCTTCCGGCATCAATGCCCATTTTTATCAATTGAGCTTTTACTGCGTCTGCGCGTTGCTGTGATAGTGTAAGATTGTGTGCAGTTTCACCCGTATTATCCGTATGGCCGTCTATTTCAAATTTTAAATCGGGATTGCTTTTTAAAACACCAACAATCATATTGAGTGTTCCCATACTTTGTGGTTTAATATCTGATTTGTCAATATCGAAAGTAATACCGTGTGTTACAATTTTTGATTCTGTAAATTTCTTGCCAATCATATTCATGCCACCACCTGATGCTGCGCGAATATTAGTGATAATAATTGGGTTAGTTACATCTCCAATACCGGCAAAACCGAAAGAGGTCGGAATTACTTTGAATGTAGGAATTACTAAAACCCGGTATTGGTCTATATAACATTTTACCTCATTATTTTTGTAAATGAGTGCACAATGATGCCATTTGTTTCGATAAGAAGCATCGTCTTCATTTGGATATGTCGCATCAAAATTTGCTGGCATATCAAATGTAGAAACTTCTCCACTTGTATTAAATTCAACATATCCGTTTGTCATGTAGTCGCCATCAAGTGATTTATAATCAAATGAAATGCCTGGGCCGTATCCCGCATTGGCGAAATAATCAAATTCAATTGTAAAAGGATCGGTCAAATAAGATGGGGTTTTCATACGGGGATTAACCTGGCAGTAATTCCCTTCGGTAAGCAAAAAGGCAGCTACACCATTAATCTTGTTAACAACAGCTTGTCCTTTTGAAAGCGTCCAGTGTGATGGAAATTCGCCGTCCATATCTTCCGTAAAGTCATCGGCAAAAATAATGGAATCGCCAGGCACAAAATCATAGTTTTGATACGCTGTTATTGTTTGTGGCGCTGCATTAGCAGAAATATCATTGCCGTTGGCATCCGTATTATTTTTTTGTTTCTTATTCTTCTTTTTTGATGAATTTTCCGTATTTTCTATGGCATTGTTCGTAGCATCACCGGCATCATTCGTGATTTTATCTTCCGTTGTTTCTTTCACACGGTCTTTTATTTTTTTTAAAATTTGTGCCTGGCTTTGCTGAAAGCAAAATACTGCAAGAGAAAAGAAAATAACCCGGTAGATTCTACGATAAGATGTTTTCATAACTAACAATTTAATTTTATAAGAAAAATGTATATGTCAAAGGAAGTAATAATGTGTTCAATTTCCTATCGTATAAATGGTTGATTTTTGATTTTTCCAGGCAAGAAATTATATGAAAAATTCATTCAAAGTGTTTTGCCGGTTGAATGTTTAATTTCCCTGAACGTATTAGATTTGTAAAAAAAAGGATGCCTGTTAAAAAATTATCATCAGATGACTTGCCATATCAATGGCTTGATGTGACGTTGCCCACTGAATCGGAATTAAAGAAGCTAAGCAAGGAATTTAATTTGCATCGCTATACATTACGGGATTGCCTGGAACCCGATCATTTACCAAAATATGAAGACCTTGGGGATACACGATTCATTATTACGCGGGTATTAATTGAAGAACGTGCTGATGAAGTAAAGACAATCCAGGAAACAAGTACCAAACTCGCTATTTTTTATAATGAACATTTTATACTCACCGTTCATCGTTTACCGCATCCATTTTTATTGGACGTAAAAACGAAATACCTGGAAAACGGAAAGTGCAGGACAAGCAATGAACTCGTTACAAAAATTATATGGAATGTGTTGCATTCCTATGATCAGCCGGCGATTGATTTGTCGGATGAAGTGGATGATTGTGAAGTAAAAATTTTCCTTAAAACTCTTACTCCGTCTATACTTGAAGAATTATATATTATCCGTCGCAAAGCATCCATCTGCAATAAATTGTTGATGCTCACGGGAGAAGTAATCAATACCATTCGTACGGATGAAAATGATTTGGTGGCCTTGCAGGATGTAAAAGACCTGCACAAAAAATTAATTACTTTGTATATGCAAGTGCATGAAGATGTTACCAACCTTCTAAATATTTATTTA
>CAYXHX010000149.1:0-6468 GCA_964464835.1 uncultured Chitinophagaceae bacterium
ACCGGGTCAAATGAATTTTGTATCAGTAGCAAATCATCCATTAAAATAGTTAATTGGTTGTCAACTATCAGGTTTACCAATTCTTTCTTATCTGAAAAAAAATGGTAGATCGTTTTTTTGCTGATACCTAAATGCGCTGCGATTTCATCCATCGTAATGGCTTTAAAACCATAACGCATAAACAATTCACGTGATTTTTCCTCGATCCTGTTTTTCATGATTTCTATTATATCCAATGATTAATTTTCCTCATAATATCATTTTTTAGAAAAAAGTTACCAAAACTATAAAAACTTTCCATGTAAAAAAAGTTTCCTGAATTTTATTTTATGATATTATATGAATGGTAAATGAAAGCCTTTAGTTTGCACTTTTATTATTTACTTTATCAAAATTAATGTGATGGATAATCCCAAAATTGATACCAATGGTTCTGTGGCCTGGAAAAAATTATTCTATTATTTTCTGCAAGGGCTGATAATTATAGCGCCAGTCGGCATTACTTTATACATTGTATTTTGGCTTTTTAGTACAGTGGACAATTTTTTGCCCAACATCATTCATAGTTTTTTCCCCGACATTATAGGCATTGATGCCGATGGAAATGTAAAAAAGATACCGGGCCTTGGATTCATCGTGGTACTGTTACTTGTTATTTTCATTGGCCGGATTTCATCGTCATTCCTGGTGAGTAAAATGGTGGAATTATTGGATACATTATTAGAACGTACGCCCGGGATAAAATTCATTTACACTTCCATAAAAGATTTCCTTGAAGCTTTTACAGGAAATAAAAAGAAATTTGACAAACCGGTATTAGTGAATGTAGATGCACCCGGCACATGGCGTATTGGTTTTATCACACAAGAAGATGCGGCCGTTTTTGAATTGGTGGATTATGCAGTAGTGTATATTCCATTATCGTATGCAATTACGGGCATAACGTATGTAATACCGAGGGAAAAAATAAAGCCTTTGCCCAATATTAGTTCTGCGAATGCCATGAAATTCGCCGTTTCAGGTGGAGTTGCCGATATTACAGAACCTATTCCCGGCGAGGAAGCATCTTCTTAACAATCCCTTTTTGTACAATTCCGTTATTTTGCAGCGCTGAAAGTTTTGAAGATGAAAATGCACAATTTTAATTCCGGCCCATCCATACTTCCAAAAGAGGTGTTGCATGAAGCTGCGGAAGCTATTTATAATTTTAATAATATCGGTTTATCCATTTTAGAAATTGGCCATAGAACTGATTGGTTTATCCGGGTGATTGAAGAAGCAAAATCACTGGTGAAAGAATTGTTGCAATTAGATGAAAACTTTGAAGTTTTATTTTTACATGGTGGCGCTACCACACAATTCATGCAGGTGCCGATGAATTTTTTAGATGCATCAAATGGTGCTGCATATTGTGTAAATGGCATTTGGGGGAAAAAAGCAATTGCAGAAGCAAAATTATTCGGGCCCGCGGCTATTGCAGGTTCTTCAGCAGATACAAATTTCACTTTTATACCGAAGGATTTAAATATACCTGCAAATAGTTCATACCTCCATTTTACTTCCAATAATACTGTGGAGGGTACACAATGGCATTCTTTCCCAAATGCAGATGTACCAATGGTTTCAGACATGAGCAGCGATATTTTCAGCAGGAAAATGGATTTTAAAAAATGTAGTTTAATATATGCAGGCGCTCAAAAAAACGCAGGTATTGCCGGTACTACAATGGTAATCATCCGAAAAGATTTTCTGGATAAAAAAAATCAACGCATCCCGGCAATTATGGATTATCAGAATCATATTTCAGCGGGATCACTTTTGAATACGCCACCTGTTTTTGCAATTTATGTAAGCCTGCTGACATTGCGTTGGATCAAAAGAGAAGGCGGTATTGAAGAAATGGAAAAAAGAAGTATTGAGAAATCCTCCTTTTTTTATGATGCATTGGATAAGCTGCCCCTTTTTATACCGTCAGTAGTGAAAGAAGACAGGAGCCACATGAATGCCGTCTTTACGATTGAGGATAAAAACCTGGAGAATACATTCCTGCAAGCATGTACAGACAATGGAATGATTGGCATTAAAGGCCATCGTAGCATCGGTGGTTTAAGAGTAAGTATGTACAATGCATTACCTATGGAAAGTTTGGAATTACTGGTACAATTAATGGAACAATTTTCACATAAATATTCCTCTTAAAAAACAAGGAAAAAATAACAGATACATGAGCATTATCAGACCATTCAAAGCATTAAGGCCGCAGGCACAGTTTGCCAAACAAGTTGCCAGCAAACCTTACGATGTTTTGAGCAGCGCGGAAGCAAAAATAGAAGCACAGGGAAACCCACATTCATTTCTCCATATTACCAAAAGTGAAATAGACTTACCTGAAAATACAGATGCGCATAGCAAGGAAGTATATGAACGGGCTAAAGAAAACCTCGATGCATTTTTAAAAAGGGAAGTATTATTTAAAGAAAATAAAGATTGCTATTATTTATACAAGCTTCAAATGAATGGCCGCAGCCAAACAGGCCTGGTTTGCATCAGCAGCCTGGAAGATTATGAAAATGGTATTATTAAAAAACATGAATTCACCAGGCCGGAAAAAGAGATGGACCGCATTCAGCATATCAAAACTACCGGCGCTCAAACTGGCAATGTTTTTCTCGCATATAGAAATGTAAAAAAATTAGATGACCTCGTTGAAAAAATTATTGCCGTAAAATCTGCAGTGTATGATTTTCTCGCTGAAGATGGCGTACAGCATACAATATGGATTGTAAATGATTCCGAGAATATAGAAAAAATCACTTCCATCTTTGCTGAATCAGTTCCCTGCACGTATATCGCCGATGGCCATCACCGCGCAGCTTCAGCCGATAAAGTTTTCCAGGAATTGGGTAAAAATGCTTCACCGGAAGCCGGCTATTTTTTAACTACATTGTTTCCTGAAAGCCAATTGGAAATAATGGATTATAACAGGGTTGTAAAAACTTTAAACAATCATTCCGAAACAGAATTATTGGAAAAAATAAAAGAAAATTTTTCTATCACTCCAAAAAGTAAAGCTGTGAAACCCGCTTCCATTCATCAATTTGGGATGTACCTCGCCGGGAAATGGTTTTTACTCGAATCTTTGCCTGGAAGTTATTCAGAAGACCCCACAGGCATATTGGATGTAAGTATTTTACAAAAAAATATTTTAACTCCTATACTCAATATTGATGATCCGCGAACCAATAAAAATATAGATTTTGTTGGGGGTATCCGCGGCCTTTCCGAATTGGAAAAGAGAGTGGATAGCGGTGAAATGGCTGTTGCTTTCAGCCTTTATCCCGTAAGCATTGAACAATTATTTTCCATAGCAGACAATAATGAAGTGATGCCACCAAAAAGTACATGGTTTGAACCAAAATTGCGGGATGGTTTACTTACGCATTTAATAAATGAATAAACATGAAGAAGCTATTTTTTTTACTTGCAGCCGGAATTTATTTTACCTCAGTATTTGCACAACCAAATGAAGATGCACAAACACTGCATGAAACCGCCCGCGTGTTTATGAAGCAAGGGGATTATGAAAATGCATTATTTGTTTTGAATAAAGCATTGGCCATAGCGCCCGAAGACCTCGATATTTTAAAAGACAAAGCGTTTGTGTCTTACCTGAAGAGAGATTTCGCGGGTGCTATAGAAACTGGGAAAAAAATTACATCAAGTGATCAGGCAGATATACAGAGTTACCAGATTTTGGGGCTAGCGTATAAAGCCATTGCAGATTATAAGAACTGCGAAAAAATGTATAAGGAAGCATTGCAAAAATTTCCCGCAAGTGGAATTTTATACAGTGAATATGGGGATATGCTCAATTCGGATAAGCGCGGAAAAGATGCCATTAAACTCTGGGAAAAAGGTATTGAAATAGACCCGGTGCAAAGCAGCAATTACTATTTTGCATCAGCCTATTATGCAAGTATTGGAAATTATTTCTGGTCTATTTTATATGGCGAAAATTTTGTAAATATTGAAAGCCTCACAGCACGAACCACGGAAATAAAACAAATACTGCTCGATGATTATAAAAAAATGTATACCGGAAATTACCTCGATGAGTTTTTAAAAAATGCAACCCCGTTTGAGAAGGCGGTTGGAGAAGAATTTTTAAAATTAAATGCCATCACCAATTATGGCATAACGCCGGAAAGCCTTGTAGCACTAAGGGCGCGCTTTATCCTAAACTGGTACCCGGAAAAAGCCATAGCATTTCCTTATAAATTATTTGACCTTCAACGTACACTACTGCAGGAGGGATATTTTACTGCATATAATTATTGGCTTTTTGATTCGGAAGACAATTTTAAAACATGGACAGTTGCCAATAATGAAGCATCAATTACGTACTTGCAATACCAACGGAATGTTTTGTATAAGCCTATTAAGGGGCAGTATTATGCGCATCAGTAATCTTCAATGAAACATTAGCATCCTTGTCTATTGAATGTTTGAACCCAGGCAATAGAAAACTGTAATTCCAGGTAATGTACTGAAACATTCTGCGTTTATCTGCGTAATCTGCGGGAGAAAATCCTTACCTGCAGATTCCGCTGATTTTCGCAAATTATAAAAGCAATGTATATAACGAGGTATGCTTACTTATTTTTCAGAGTCGCTAAAAAGTATTCTTTATTCAGGTAAGCAATATTGGTCATCTTAATTTCTTTGGGGCAAACAGATTCGCATGCAGTGGTATTGGAACAAGCGCCAAAGCCTTCTTTATCCATTTGCTCTACCATATCTTTTACGCGCAAATCATGTTCGGGTACACCCTGTGGCAATAGTGCAAGATGGGTAACTTTTGCAGAAAGGAATAACATGGCAGAACTATTCTTACAAGCTGCAACACAAGCGCCGCAACCGATACAGGCTGCTGCAGCAAATGAAGCATCTGCAATATCCTTGGGAATAGGCATGGAATTTCCATCTACAGCATTCCCGGTATTTACAGAAATATAACCGCCTGCTTGAATGATGCGGTCAAATGAACTTCGGTCAACGACCAAGTCTTTAATTACAGGAAATGAATTGGCACGCCATGGTTCTATCACTATAGTATCGCCGTCATGAAATGCACGCATGTGCAATTGACAAGTAGTAGTTCCAGCCCATGGGCCATGCGGCCTGCCATTAATATACATGGAACACATACCACAGATCCCTTCCCGGCAATCATGATCGAATGCTACAGGTTCTTCACCTTTCTCAATAAGTTGTTCATTCAATACATCAATCATTTCAAGAAAAGACATCTCACTTGAAATATCCGTAACTGAATAATTTTTAAAATCTCCTTTTGCATCCCGGTTTGCCTGCCGCCAAATTTTTAAAGTAAGGTTCATAGTATAGTGTTCCATATTTTCCCGTATTATGTTTTATAATTTTAATAATATTATTTGTATGAACGTTGTGTAGGTTTCACCTCTTCATACTGCAGCATTTCTTTATGCAATTTCCATTGGTCGCCATTTTCATATTCCCATGCGGCAACAAACATATATTTGTCATCATCACGCAAGGCTTCTCCTTCAGATGTTTGTGATTCTTCACGGAAATGGCCACCACAACTTTCACCACGCATCAAAGCATCCATACACATCAGTTCACCCAATTCTAAAAAATCTGCCACGCGGCCGGCTTTGTCAAGTTCTGGGTTGAATTCATTTATTCCTCCGGGAATCTTCAGGTCGTTCCAGAATTCTTTTCTCAATTCTTTAATTTCAAGAATAGCTTCTTGTAAGCCTTTGGCATTGCGGGCCATACCACATTTATCCCACATGATCTTTCCTAATTTCTTATGGAAATTTTCAACAGAAGTATTCCCTTTGATATTCATTAATTTTTCAATTCTATTGGCTACTTCTTTTTCAGCCTCTTCAAATGCAGGATGTGTTGTAGGGATAGCTGCAGTACGTATTTCACCTGCCAAATAATTTCCGATGGTATATGGAATCACAAAATAACCATCGCCCAGGCCTTGCATCAAAGCGCTTGCACCAAGCCTGTTTGCTCCATGATCACTATAATTTGCTTCACCCAAAGCATATAGTCCATCTACATTTGTCATCAATTCATAATCTACCCACAAACCACCCATTGTATAATGTACGGCTGGATAAATGCGCATGGGTACGATGTATGGATTTTCACCGGTAATTTTTTCATACATGTCAAATAAATTTCCATACTTTTCCTTTACTACCTCTTTTCCCAACCGGATAACTTCATCTTCATTTTCAACCGGTATATGATGCTTTCCGGCTTCCTTTTTTCCATACCTTTTAATGGCATCCGCAAAATCAAGAAAAACTGCCTGTTTGGATGTGCCTACGCCAAAACCTGCATCACAACGCTCTTTCGCGGCACGGCTTGCCACATCACGTGGTACGAGGTTCCCAAAAGCCGGGTATC
>CAYXHX010000150.1:0-6446 GCA_964464835.1 uncultured Chitinophagaceae bacterium
TCCAGGAATGGATGCAACATCAGATTGATAAATTCAAAAAAGATGAGTAGTACGATGATTCCTAAATACTCAATGGCTTTTTCATGTACTATAAGGCTTTTGCTTAACAATAAAAATGCAATCAGGCATATAATAAAGCCTAATGCAATACCAATATATTCCATATTATCTTTTCGTTGTTGTGCGGCCAATTCTTCCTGCTCCTTCAAATCCAATTGCCGCTGCGATTCATGATAGGTAAGGTTTTGAATATCCCATTGCATGCCTGCATCATCGAGGCTATCACGCAAAGCGCTTTCCATTTTAAAATATTCTATGGATTTGGCCGGATCGCTTTGTTCATACAACAATGCCAGTGGCCTGTAGGTGACTAATTTTTCTTTTTCATATTTTAATTTATCCGCAATGGCTAATGCTTTATTGAAATAATTTATTGCTGAATCATTTTCTTTTTCATTTGCAAAAACATGTGCAATAAAATCGTAGTTAAACATGAGGTTGTACAAATCGAATGCATCCGTGGAATATTGTATGCCTTTATACAAATAGGGAAGTGCAATATCATTATTTCCCAATTGAAAATTTACCAGGCCTAAACCACCGAAAGCTTGCCCCAGCATGCGCTTTGTATCATCCTTTGATTCATTGGCCAATTGGTAACTCTCCTGGAAATATATCAATGCACTATCCGGTTTATTTAATTTTACATACGAATAACCATTGTTGTAAGCGGCTTCAAACAATAAATCTTTTGCTTGTATGAAAGTAGAAATTGTATATGCTCTTTGCGAATAATCCAGGGCATCCCGATAGTCATTCAAATCACTATATAAACCACTGATTTCGATTTGGCATTTTACCATCCAGTCTTTTCTATCTTCTTCTTCAAATATCTTTAATGCTTCAAGATATAAACTCAATGCCCTTGCATCATTACCTGTATAACTGATGGCCATTCCTGTACAATATTTACTCTTCGCCATGCCAGAAGCGTACTTCAATTTTTTGCTCATCTCCAAACTATTACCGGCATATTTCAAGGCACTGTCAATATCATAGCTGCTATATAAAACTGATAATTGAATAATCCGGTTAACTGTGGTTGTATCTTTTTTTGCTTTCAACAATAGGTTTTTCAGGCTGTCAATTTCAGGATGCTGAGAAAATGCGTGTATGAAAATTATATGAAGGATACACAAGCTGAAAAGTTTTCTCATAAAAAAAAATTTGGAATGGCCTGTAAAATAATAAAAATCCCAAGGCTTATAATAAAAACTTTACCGGGCATTTTTTAGTATGGGCAAACTGATTTTGCTAAAATGTGTGCCATCGTGGTAAAACCGGATAGTAGATTGAACAAAATCATTCTCATTTGCACCGGGGATTCGTAAGAACTGTTGTGGATTGCGGTCTACTAATGGAAACCAACTGCTTTGTACCTGCACCATAATGCGATGCCCTTTCAGAAAAGTATGGCATATATCATTCATGTTTATTTTCACTTCGGTAATTTTTCCCGGAGTGAAAGGTTGTGGAATTGAATAATTATCTCTGAATTTTCCCCGCATTACTTCTGCACGCACAAGCATTTGAGCGCCTTTCATGAACGCTATTTTTTCAGGTTGTATGTTTTTATTGTTTGTAGAAATTGAATCCGGGAAAACATCTATGAGTTTTATTATAAAATCCGCATCTGTAGTAGAAATGGAAACTTGTAAGCTTGCATGAATTGAACCTGCAAGAGTCAGGTTATTTTGCAATGGTTCTGTTGAAAAATATAATACATCCTTTCTGGCTGAAGCAAACCGCTGATCTTCCGCCATATATTCATTATTCCTTCGTGAAGATTGTTCACCTGTGTAAGGAACAGGATTAGCAGGATCGCTGATATATTCGTCAAACCCCTTTTGTTGCTGCAACTTATTTGTTGATAAAGAATTATTTTGGCCAAAATAAAAATCAGTCACATTCACATTTTTGGGAGGCCAGGAATTAAAATGTTTCCATTCATTCGTGCCTGTTTCAAAAACGGTTGCTTCACTTGCATTAAAAGTTCCCTTATCTTTTAAATAAAAATCAAAGAAGCGGGTTTGCAGGCTATCTTTAAAATACGCGCTTGTATTGCTTCCAAATTGGTATGGCCCGAACTTATTCCAATTTTTTGAAGCCCATGCGCCATGTGTCCAAGGGCCCATTACAAGGATATTTTTGTTCTGTGGGCTTTGTTGTTCAATTGCTTTGTATGTATGCAATGCGCCAAATAAATCTTCAGCATCAAACCATCCGCCCACCACCATTACAGGGATTTTTATATTTTTTAAATGTGCCCGAATGTTTCTTTGTTGCCAGTAATCATCATAGGTATCATGTTGAAGGTATTCATTCCATATATATGAACGGTGGTTAAAATATTTTTCTGATTGCGTATTTTTTATTGTTCTCATTTGCAGGAAAAAGTCATAGGCATTATTTCTTTTTGCATTGAACATACTTCCACCATAATCTTCCACAGGGCCATTCCTTTCTTGTCCATAGTAATTCATGAAATCGAAATTATCCATTAGAAAAAATGCGCCATTGTGATTGGCATCATCGCCGATAAATTCATCCGTTACAGGTGCTTGTGGGCTTACAGCTTTTATTGCCGGGTGCGCTCCAGGCAGGCTTGTAGTTGCATAAAAACCCGGATAGGAAATACCATATAAACCAACACGTCCATTATTGTTCTTTATATTTTTTATTAACCAATCAACTGTATCCCAGGTATCGCTACTTTCATCAACATCCGTATTATTTTTTTTGTTTTCAATATAAGGTGTCACTTCCAGGTTGATGCCTTCACTCATATAACGGCCTCGCACATCCTGGTACACAAAGATATATTTGTGGTGCATCAATGCTGAATCAGGCCCAATATGAGATGCATAATTTTCATCACCATAAGGCCCGGCAGAGTAGGGCGTACGCTCCATAAGAATAGGATATTTTTCTGTTTGATCTTTGGGAATATAAATAACGGTGTACAATTTTATACCATCCCGCATGATGATGGTTGTATCCATTTTTGTATAATTATCTTTTACAAAATTTTCAGCTTTTTTTTCCTGGCACCGGGCTGAAAGCAATGCGAGTAATGCAATTGATAATAATTTCAATTTCACTTTGTTTATTTTAAAACGGGGATAATTATTTTTGACATATGTTGTGGTTCGTGATACACACGGATTTCTGCCTTTTTAAAATCACTGTCATCTGCAGTATAAATATTCATGAATTGTTGTGGGTTCCTATCTGCCAAAGGGAACCAACTGCTTTGAATTTGTATCATCATGCGATGCCCTTTGAAAAATGTATGTGCTACATCCGGCAATTCCCATTTCACTTCTGTGATTTGTCCCGGAACAAAGGGTTCAGGTTTTTCAAAACTATTCCTGAATTTACCCCGCATAATTTCTGCCCGCACGAGCATTTCATAACAGCCCATCGGATACAGGTTATTGATGGTGTTTTGTATTTTTTCCGGATACGTAAAATCATCCGGGAATACGTCAATCAATTTGACTACAAAGTCTGCATCAGTTGTAGAAATAGAAACCATTAAATCCGCAATCACAGGACCGGCAATGGTAATATCATTATCCAAAATGTCTGTAGAATACGTTAGTACATCTGTCCTGCGTTCCGCAAACCGTTGATCATCTGTCATGTATTCTCGTGTTCTTCTGAAATGAATATCCTGTGTATAAGGAACAGGATGAGCAGGGTCACTCGTATATGTATCGAATGCATTGCCACTGAAAGGGGGTGGGCTGTTTACAAATAAATTTTCATTATCGCCTAAGTATAAATTTTTAGTCACCACATTTTTTGGTGGCCATGTTTTAAATTTTTTCCAGGTGTTTTCGCCAGTGAAAAAAATAGTTGCTTCTTCTATCTCATCTGTATTTCCCTTACCTAATAAATAATAATTGAAGAATGGTATTTCCAAACTATCCTGGAAATAAGCTGAAGTATTGCTTCCAAAATATACATTGCCCAGGTGTGACCCTTCGCGGCTCCATTGCCCATGATACCATGGGCCCATTACGATTCGACTATTTGTTGCCGGGCTTTGGCTTTCAGTTGCTTTATAACTATTCCATGCACCAAAACAATCTTCTGCATCAAAGAGGCCGCCAACCCAAAGCATAGCGGGTTGTACATTGTATAATCCATTTCTTGCATTTCTTGCCTGCCACCATTCGTCATAGTTTGGATGCTGATACATTTCATGCCAGAATTTTATACTGTCACCCACTAAAGCCGAAAAATTTTTTAAAGCACCGGTTCTTAAATAAGCCATATAATTATCATCCGATTTAAAACGAAAACCTTTCCCATAATCCATTGTAGGCTTTGGATGTGGTTTGCCAAAAAATGGATAAAATGACAGAGCATCCATTACAAAAAATGCACCTTTGTGATGAAAATCATCACCCATAAACCAATCTGTTACAGGCGCTTGCGGGCTTACGGCAACCAAGGCTGGATGGCCGCTGAGTGCTGCTTCCGTGGAATAAAAGCCGGGATATGATGTACCTGTTACACCAACTTTACCATTATTATTGGGTATATTTTTTACCAGCCAATCAATGGCATCATAAGTATCGCTTGCCTCATCAATTTGATTGCCGGTTTTATTTTTTATAAAAGGCCGTACATCCATAAATTCACCTTCACTCATATAACGGCCGCGTACATCTTGCGTCACAAAAATGAAATTTTCTTTTGCATAAGCCATTTTATAACTGTTCCAAATACGCATGAATTTATCTTCACCATACGGTGAACATGAGTAAGGCGTACGTGTCATTAAGAATGGATGTTTCGAACTCATGTCTTTTGGGATGTAAATAGATGTAAATAGTTTCACGCCATCACGCATGGGAATATAAGATTCAATTTTAGTATAGTTGTTTACAAACCAGGAGCTGTCGGTATTTTGGGCGGATGACAACGTTGTAATAAAAACGAAAGACAGGAAATAAATTATTTTTTTCATGTAGTGTACTTTTGATGATTTATGCAATTGAAGATTTTTTCATAAGAAATGGAGATTAAAGGTAAAGCTTTTGAGAACGCTGCTTCTTTAAAAGTTTTTTACTTTTAATATTTGCAATTTTTAAAGGAAAAATTGTAACAACTAAGGTCAATTCCGATTCGAATTGTTTTATAAAAATGTACTCCCAAATTTTTGCGAATCAAAAATTGAATTTTAAACAATGAAACCTTCCAATAAATGAAAATTTGCCAAATCATCTCCCTAAAATCTAAGGTGTATCTTTGCTGGCATACAAATACGTATAAAAATAAAAAGAGATTATGCCCCAAAGAAGAAAGCCTGAAAGTGAAATGATGTCTTATGGCTATAAACCGGAATTATCAGAAGGCGCAGTAAAATGCCCCATTTTTCAAACCTCTACATTTGTTTTTAAAACTGCCGAAGAAGGAAAAGCATTTTTTGAAGTAGCCTATGGCTTGCGTGAAAAAAATGAAGGGGAAGAGACCGGTTTAATTTATAGCCGCATCAATAACCCGGATCTTGAAATACTGGAAAACCGGTTGACACTTTGGGATGAAGCAGAAGCATGTGCCGTTTTTGAAAGTGGTATGTCAGCCATTACCACAGTGTTGCTGGAATTCCTCAAACCCGGTGACCTGCTGCTTTTCAGCAATCCAATTTATGGAGGCAGCGATCATTTTATCAATAAAATCCTTCCAAAGTTTAATATACATACGGCTTCATTTAAAGTAGGCCAATCCTTTGAAGAAATTATTAAAATAGTAGAAGCATCCGGTAAAGCAGATCGCCTTGCATTGGTGTATATTGAAACACCTGCAAACCCCACAAACGATTTAATAGATATTGAAGGAAGCAAAAAAATAGCGAAACATTTTTCTACAAAAGAAAAAGAAGTATATCTCGCTGTTGACAATACATACATGGGGCCGGTATGGCAGCATCCTTTAAAAAATGGCGCCGACCTTGTTTTATATTCTGCTACTAAATATATTGGCGGCCATAGCGATGTAATTGCGGGCGCCTGCCTCGGCTCAATTGAATTAATTCAACGAGTAAAAGTATTACGCACTTTTTTGGGCAATATGGCAAGCCCAAATACAGGATGGCTATTGATGCGTAGCCTGGAAACTTTGAAATTGAGAATGGATAAACATGCTGAAAATGCAAAAAAAGTTGCGTCATTTTTAAACACGCATCCAAAAATTGAAAAAGTATATTACCCGGGAAATTTAAAAGAAAGCGATGGTGAACAATATGCCATCAAAAAAAGGCAATGCCTTACAGATGGTGGTATGATTTCATTTGATATAAAAGGTAATGAGAAAAATGCATTCGATTTTTTAAATCATTTACGGCTCATCAAATTAGCCGTAAGCCTCGGCAG
>CAYXHX010000151.1:0-6430 GCA_964464835.1 uncultured Chitinophagaceae bacterium
GCAGAACTATTTCAGAATGTATCACAAACTTTGTGGTATGACGGGTACTGCAGAAACAGAAGCAGCAGAGTTATGGGATATTTACAAGCTTGATGTGGTATCCATTCCTACAAACGTTCCGGTGATTCGAAATGATGAACATGACCTGATCTATAAAACGAAAAGAGAAAAATACCGTTCCGTTATTGAAAAAATAGAAGAACTCAGGAATGCAGGCAGGCCGGTACTTGTAGGTACCACTTCCGTGGAAGTGAGTGAATTACTCAGCCGCATGCTCCGCCAAAAACAAATTCCGCATAATGTATTAAATGCCAAACAACATGCCCGTGAAGCCGAAGTGGTTGCGGAAGCAGGGCTTGCCGGCGCTGTAACAATTGCCACAAACATGGCCGGGCGTGGTACGGATATCAAACTCGGCCAGGGCGTAAAAGAAGCAGGAGGATTGGCTATTGTAGGCACAGAGCGACATGAATCCCGCCGCGTGGACAGGCAGTTGCGTGGCCGTGCAGGAAGGCAGGGAGACCCCGGTTCTTCCGAATTTTTTGTATCATTGGAAGATGACCTTATGCGCATGTTTGGAAGTGAACGCATTGCAAAAGTGATGGACTTTGCCGGCTATAAAGAAGGTGAAGTGATCCAACATTCCATGATCAATAAAAGTATTGAACGCGCTCAGAGAAAAGTGGAAGAAAATAATTTCGGCATACGCAAAAGATTGCTTGAATATGATGATGTGATGAATAAACAACGCACCGTTGTTTATACCAAAAGAAACCACGCACTGTTTGGAGAAAGGCTCGCACTCGATTTGGATAATGCATTCTATGATGTAGCAGACGGGCTTGTAAATACGTTTAAAGAAAACAATGATTACGAAGGTTTCCGCCTTGAAGTCATTGTCAATCTTGGCCTTGATACAAGTATTTCACAGGATCAATTTACAAAATCAAATGAACAGGAATTAGTCAATGCATTATACCTTGAATCATTTGATAGTTTTCAAAAAAAGCGGAAAGACATGGCAGCACAGGTTTTGCCGGTTTTCAAAAATATTCGTGTTGCCCAGGGCCCGCATATTGAAAATGTAGTTGTGCCATTTTCTGATGGCAGGAAAACATTGCAGGTATTGGTACCTCTTGATAAAACTTTGCAATCAGAAGGTATGGAATTAGTGAATTCCCTGGAAAAAAATGTAACGCTTTCCATTATTGATGATGCATGGAAAGAACATCTTCGTGCAATGGATGATTTAAAACAAAGTGTACAAACGGCACATTATGAACAAAAAGATCCGTTGGTAATTTATAAAGGGGAAGCCTATGGTTTATTCAGCCAGATGAATGGAAATATCAATAAAGATATAGTCAACTTTCTCACACACGCAGAAATACCCATGCAGCAAAATGAGCCGGCGCCCATACGCGAAGGCCGCGAACGTAAAACAGATATGAGTTCCATGCGTGCCAATAAAGCGCAGGTAGATGCCGCAGGAAATGATTATGCTGCCAATGAAAATGATTATTATGATCCAACACCAGTAAAACAGGAACCTATAAAAGTTGCTCCGAAAATCGGCCGCAATGATCCTTGCCCATGTGGTAGCGGTAAGAAATATAAACAATGCCATGGGAAGGATGCGTAAGTGAGGTTTTTTATTCTAATCGCGAAACCAATTATTATTTTTTTTTGAATAGGGCTGATTAAAAAGGCTCAATAGAAAATACAATTTTCGAATATGAACAACATCCTTTCATCCCTCAAAAAAATAAAACCTGCACATTGGTTGTACAATTTGTTGCATTATAAAAGTTTGTTGCACAATGAAGCGGCATTTAAAAAATATAATATTCAAAAACCTTTATTCACTTCTATATCCAGTAAAGATTTCCCGGATAAAAAATCCAGGGCATGGTTAGATACAGGGCATTCCAGGGAGATCGCCAAAAGCCATCCGGCATTTAAAAATTTCTCCGAAGATATACAGCAGCAAATTCTGAATTGGTCCGATACAGGATATATGTTGCTGCATGGTTTTTTTAAGGATATTATCATAGATGAAATCAATATGGAGATTGATGGTATCGTTGAGAAAAAACTTATCAAAGAAACACATGACAACAAACTTCCATTTGCCAATAAGATTTCTCCACTCATTAAAAATGTGACCTATACGCCTGCATTGATCAATATATTAAATTTTCTTCTCGATAAAGAAGTTGTTCCTTTTCAAACTCTAAATTTTATTAAAGGCAGCAATCAACGGGCGCACTCAGACAGCATTCACATGACCACATACCCGCTTGGATATTTGATTGCGGTGTGGATTGCATTGGAAGATACCAACGAAAACAATGGCCCGCTTTTTTATTACCCCGGCAGCCATCAATTGCCATATTTGTTGAATAATGATTTCAATGAATCAAGCACCATTTTAAAATTGGGAAAAAAAGATTATTCAGATTATGAAGATGTGGTGGAAGATATCATTCAAAAAAACAGCCTGGAAAAGAAAACATTTTTTGCAAAAAAAGGAGATGTCTTTATATGGCATGCCAACCTTATACATGGCGGCTCTCCCATCATTGACCATTCACTTACAAGAAAAAGTATGGTGATTCATTACTATGCAAAAGATGTAATCAAATACCACGAAATATCCGAACGGCCATCTCTCATGGAATCCTGATTTATTCTTCAGCATTTGAAAAAATAGTAATTTCAAATTCTATTTTTAAACAATGAAATGGATTACCAGAGAAAAACCAAAAATTGACCGGATTGCCTGCCCCTGGTTGATCCGGAAATTCATTGATGCAGATGCGGAATTTTTATATGTACCATTTGATGAAGTCATTCGTAAAGGAAAAAAATTAAATGCAATTCCTTTTGACGTACCCAATGTGGAATTCACACATTATAAGGATGAATGCACGTTTGATTTTTTCATAAAAAAATATCAAATTAATGATCCGGCAGTTTTAATAATTGCTGATATCGTACGAGGCGCAGATACTGACAGGCACCATATTTCCAAAGAATCGGCAGGCCTTTGGGCAATTTCTGCGGGGCTTGCATTTAATATCACCAATGATCATGAACTCCTGGAAACAGGCATGATTGTATACGATGCTTTATATAGTTGGGAAACACATTTGTATATTCAAAAACATTTACAAAACAGCCCATTTGAAAATTTATTGCACGAGGTCTATGATAGGTTTTTAAAAGATCAAAAAAAAGAAAAAAAGAAAACACCCGGCTGGGTAAAAGAATTAAAGGAAATGATACAGGACCAGGTTGATACACAGCTTACTGTTGATCTTAAAGAAATTTCAAACAACCTTGAATTAAACCCTTCTTATGTATCCAGAACTTTTTCCAGGTATTTTGAAGGCTTGAATTTTGGTGAATACATTAGAAAAAAACGAATTGACAAAGCCATTATACTTATTGAAAATACCAGTCATTCACTTACCGAAATTGCCTACCTCACAGGCTTTTCCGATCAAAGCCATTTTACACGAATATTTAAACAACACACCGGTAAAAACCCCTCTACATTCAGAAAAAATATTCAAAAAAAGTAAACCATTTACAAAAAGTAAATAAACTGCTATTTATTGGAGGCCGCTTGTTTTAGTTTACATGAAAATTCAGAAATGGACAGTCAGCCCAACTATACTTTGCGTCAACTCATGCTTTATTTTTTGAAATTAGGCTACATGGGTTTTGGTGGCCCTGTGGCTTTAGTTGGGTATATGCATCGTGACCTTGTAGAACGGCGTAAATGGATCAGCGAAGAAGATTATAAAGAAGGCCTTGCATTGGCACAGCTTGCACCGGGCCCGCTTGCTGCGCAACTTGGTATATACATAGGCTTTGTACATTACAGGATTTTAGGCGCAACACTTTGCGGGCTTGCATTTATCATTCCATCTTTCATCATGGTTGTACTTCTTGGAATTGCCTATAAACTCTTTGGTGGTTTACCCTGGATGCAGGCTATATTTTATGGTGTTGGCGCTGCTGTGATAGGAATAATTATTATGAGCAGCTATAAACTAACCATAAAATCAGTAAGCAAAATAAATATTACAGAAATAAAATTAAACTGGTTATTGTGGGCGTTTTATCTAATAGCTGCTATCAGTACAATTATTACACAATCGGAAGAAGTGCTTTTATTTGTGGCTGCCGGGTTTTTATATATGTTTATAAAAGCGCCACCAAAATTTTTTCAAAGAAATACACATTCCATTTTACTTACAGGAATTGGTTTTTGGCAATTTGAATGGCATACTCTTTCACAGATTGCCTGGTTTTTTACGAAAGCCGGCGCTTTTGTTTTTGGAAGCGGCCTTGCAATTGTTCCATTCTTACACAGTGGCGTGGTAGCAGAATATAAATGGCTCAGCGAAAAAGAGTTTGTGGATGCGGTTGCTGTTGCAATGATTACGCCTGGACCTGTAGTGATTACAGTTGGCTTTATCGGTTACCTCGTAGCGGGCTTTCCCGGTGCATGTGTGGCTTCATTGGCAACATTTCTTCCCTGTTATTTATTCACAATAATCCCTGCGCCATACTTTAAAAAAATCGCGAAAAATAAAAGTATCAAAGCATTTGTGGACGGCATCACAGCTGCTGTTATTGGCGCTTTGGCGGGTGCAGTGGTAGTAATTGCCACAAAAAGTATTATAGATTTCCCTACTGCTATCATTGCCCTTGCCGCGGTTGTATCCCTGATTTATATAAAAAAAATACAGGAGCCTTTGATAATTCTTATTGCGGCGATTGCAGGTGTTTTGCTTAAATTGTATTTTACACAATGATATTTTGAAATTGTATATCATTTGAATGGGCAACTTGAATAGTAAATTTTTCAAGGACTTTTATTTGTCATTTCATTATAATGTGGAAGACGGAATTTTTACAATCAAATTCATATTATGAGAAAATCATTTTTTACAATCTTGATTTCTTTAACAATGCTCTTTGGCCAATCACAATCCACAAAAAATTTTATAGATCAGCCATATATTGAAGTGAGTAGTACAGCTGATACTACAATTACACCAGAAGAAATTTATATAAACATTTTTATTTCCGAAAAAGATACAAAAGATAAAATTTCACTTGAAGAACTGGAAATAAAAATGGTTGATGTATTAAAAAGTTTGGGCATAAATACTGAAAAAGATTTAACAACTAACGGTGTGGCAAGCAATTTTAAATATTAGATGTTAATTTCTATATTCAAAAAAGAGAAAATTTTGGATTACAGGATGAAAGTTTTCAGTGAAGTATTATACCAAAATAAATATCATCCGGATTCATTCTTTTCACTCACATCACAATTGGAATTTTACAGACAGGTTTATCACACGCCCATCAATTGGCGCCCAAAGTGGCACGAATTGCGGATCATCAATTGAACCTGTATATAATGGCTCAGCTTTACTCTGTGTATAATTCAACATATTTTCACAATTCAAAATGATGGTGAAATGTTCTCCAATTTTTTCTGAAATCATTGCTGCAATAAACATATAGCCCGGTGTATTAGTTTCATTCAATCTTTTTTGTGAGCCTGTATAGGATCCTTCGAGCCCGGCATGGAAGCCAATTTTATCAAAATCCCGTACCACCGTAAAAGCCATCCTGTTTTTTGGAGCGTATGGCATAAACTGATTTTGATCCAGGTAATCCCTTGTCACAATGGTAAATGTATAGCCCGCATATAATTCCCAATCATCAACCATTGCGTTGATATACGTATCAAACCCTTTACTGACTACTGGTTTACCGGCATTTGCATAAGATAAATTACCATTAGCGTTTTCAGTACCAACAATTGGGTCAATGATTTGAGTAAGAAAAAAAGCCTGGTTGATGAAGATATGATCACCATTATCAAAGTCCAATTTATAATTCATTTCAGCATTATAGCCAATGGATTTTTCTGCCAGGATATGAAGTGGTAGCAACTCAATTTTATCGGGTGAATAATCTGTAAAGTAAGGTGCATAAGGGTCCGGGGTTTTGTACCCAAAGCCAACGCCAAGCCGCATAGCCCAATGTTCATCGAAACGATTGAAAAAAGCTATTCGTGGTAAAAAAAAGTTGCCGAATGAATTATGGATATCATCCCTTAAACCTAATTCAAGTGTGGTATTTTTTTTGACTTGCCAGGTATTTTGCGCAAAAAAACCAATCGTATTATTCTGCAATGAATGATTTGGGATCAGCCTATTTGCATGTGTCATTTTTAGATGGTTTCCAACAACATTAATACCTCCCACAAAACTGTTATTATTACCATATTTAATAAGTGTTGAAAGTTCGCTGTAATAATTCAACTGCTCACCGGAATACACAAGCGAATTACTTTTATAAGCATCATTAAACCAGCTAACACTATTTTTAAAGTATA
>CAYXHX010000152.1:0-3515 GCA_964464835.1 uncultured Chitinophagaceae bacterium
GTATTGATTTTTACATAGGGTTGCCGGTTGGCTTTATAAAAAAGTTTTTGAGACATAGGTTTTTTTTCAGGCTTGAATAAATTATCAAACCACCATGCAAATCGGTTCATCCATGCACCCCAATCACGGCCTTTATTTAATTCTGTAATAAAAATAAAACCAGCCAGGCCGGCAATTGCATGTGCAACAAGCAACACAGGCCCACCGGATGAAATATTCATCAGGTCAATAATACAGAAAACAGCAGTCAATAACCACAATGGGATACCACCGCTTATCATTGGGAAAATACGGTAATTGGGTGCAAGTGTTGTAGCTGCGATGGCTATACATAATACTGCTGCGCTACCTCCCATAAAAACACCGGCATGTGGCAATGCCGGGAAAATACTATTGCCCGCAACGAAAATAATTGCAGCTATAAACCCGCCATATAAATACAATGGAATCATTTTATTATTGCCCGATAAGGATTGTAAAATAAAACCAAAACCCCAAAGCCAAAGAAGTGTTGTAAGTAAATCCCAAAAACCTTCATGGACAAACATATAGGAAAATATTGTCCACGGCCTTGTAATTGCATTCATGGGAACTGAAGAGAGTGAAAGCCATTGTAAAAATTCACGATGAAAAGTTTCTTCAGCTGTAATATTACTGTCAATAGATAATTGATAAATTACCTTGATGATCATAACCATTACAAACATGACACCATTAATTGCTACAAGCCAAACCAGGGAATTATTATCCTGCCCCAGCGTGATTTTATTTTTATATTGCCTGTGAACAACTTTCATTTTTTATTTATTCCACTTTGTAAAGGTACTCGATGCTGCGCGATAACATTTGTTAACGATTATTTTTTTTCCAATAATATACAAGAATAATTCCAAAAAGAGCGCCGCCCAAATGTGCGATGTGAGCTACATTGTCCCCTGCTGATTTCTGAACGGTCATGTACAACTCAAATGCTGCATAAAAAATCACAAACCATTTTGCTTTGATCGGAATGAAAAAATACAAATAGATATACGTGTTGGGAAATAGAAAACCAAAAGCGGCAAGGCAGCCGAAAATGGCGCCTGATGCGCCCAATGTAGCTTCATTTAATTTTTGATCATATAAAAATTGTGCAAAGCCGGGAATATTGTTGGAAAATTGAGAAGGCAGTCCATTGAGAAAATTATTTTCCTGGATAAAATGTGTGAGGTCCTGAACATAAGTGGGCGATGATATATTGATGGCATTGTATTGGTCAATGAAATGTTGCATTTCAAAATACAATACGCCCATATGGCAGAGCGCTGCACCGAGTCCGCAAATCAAATAAAATGTCAGGAATTTTTTTGGCCCCCATAAATTTTCCAAAACAGATCCAAACATCCACAATGCAAACATATTGAAAAACAAGTGCTCCCAGCCACCATGCATAAACATGTGCGTGATGAATTGCCATGGCCTGAAAAGCGGGCTCTGCCAGGTATGCAGGGCAAAAGTGTTTTCAAGAAAACCTGTATCTTTTCCAATAGTTCTTTGTGCAAGGAATACCAGTACATTGATGATCAATAGGTTTTTAATGATCGTTGGTAAAATTTGAAAACGGCCTGGCCTGAATTCTGTCATATTTAATTGTATTCGTCGTTATTTTAAAATCATTGACACCACATTTTCAATATGGTGTGTATGTGGAAACATGTCCACAGGCTGCATTTTTTCCACAGCATATTTTTCCGCTAACATGGCCAGGTCGCGAGCCTGTGTAGCGGGATTACAACTCACATACACAATTTTTGGTGCAGCTATATCCAAAATCTTTTCCACAAGTTTTGGGTGCATCCCGGCTCTCGGCGGATCTGTAATAAGCACATCCGGCTTCCCCTGTTTTTCAAAAAATGCATCATTGCAAATATCTACAACATCGCCATAAAAAAATGCTGCATGATTTATTTTATTGATTCGGGCATTTTCCACAGCATCTTTCACCGCTTCCTCAATATATTCCACGCCGATAATTTTTTTTGCCATTTTACTCAAAAATATACCGATACTCCCGGTGCCGCAATATAAGTCATAAATAATTTCATCTCCTTTTAGCCCTGCAAAATCCTTTACCAGGCCGTATAATTTTTCAGCTTGTTTAGTATTCGTTTGGAAAAAAGATTTCGGGCCGATTTTAAAAATCAATTCTCCCAGTTTTTCATAAATAAAACCACGGCCGGAAAAAATTTCCGGCTCAAGATCGAAAATGCTGTCATTCCTTTTTTTATTGATTGTATAAAGCAACGTGGTAATTGAAGGGAATGATTCTTTGATAAAATCAAGCAACCCATTTATCCAATCCTTTTTTTCAAAACCCACAATGAGGTTCACCATAATCTCCCCGGTTGTGGCCATCCGGATTTGCATATTTCGCAGCCAACCTTCATGTTTTTTGATATCATAAAATGGGATATGGTGAATCAAACAAAAATGTACAACTGCTTTGCGGATTTCATTCGTTGGCGGCGATTGTAAATGACAAATATCTATTTCCACAATTTTATCAAACATGCCTTTCGCATGAAAGCCGCCTACACCGGCGCTTTCCGGCATTTCACCGCGCAACTTCATTTGCTGAAAAATTTCCGCAGGAATAAATGGCCGTGTGGCAAAAGTATATTCCAGCTTATTCCTGTATTGAATTGTTTCTTCACAACCAAGGATGGGTAAAATTTCCGGCAATGGAATTTTTGCAATGCGCTGCAATTGGTCCAATACCTGTTGCTCTTTGAATTTCAATTGTTCTTTATACGGCAGCATTTGCCATTGGCAACCGCCACAAATACCAAAATGGTTGCAAAATGGCACTATTCTGTCTGATGCATATTTTTTAAAATCAATCACCACACCTTCCGCCCAGTCTTTTTTATTTTTTGTTAATCGGATATCTACCACATCACCAGGTACAGCGCTTTGCATAAAGATCACTTTACCATCATGCCGGGCAATGGATTTTCCTTCCGCAGCATAGTTTTCTACCAATACATTTTGTAAAATAACCGAAGGTTTCTTTTTTCTCACGCCGCAAAGGTATGGCCTCCCTGTAAAGCGGAAAATGATTTATACAATTAAAATTACCTGTACATTTGCCATTCTCAAAAATGCGGAGGTGGCGAAATTGGTAGACGCACTACTTTGAGGTGGTAGCGCCGTAACTGGCGTGGGAGTTCGAATCTCCTCTTCCGCACCAATTTCATAAAGCAGTTTTCTATTCCTTCAAGGGTAAAAAACTGCTTTTTTTTTCACATTTGATTGACTTTAAAATTTTATCTTTGTTGAAATGTGCGCCATGAAAAAAGTGTTGTTTATTCTCCTCGCCGTATTTTTTTTCCAGTTCATACTGATGACTGATGTAGTTGCACAATGTTCCATCTGTACAAAAACGGCTTCACAATTGGGTGAAAAACCCGCACAGGGTTTGAACTCCGGCATTATTTATTTAATGGCTATGCCATTGGCACTAGCCGGGTATGTGG
>CAYXHX010000152.1:3525-6387 GCA_964464835.1 uncultured Chitinophagaceae bacterium
CGTTGGTGGAAAAGAGAAAAAGCGTTTATGAAAAACGAAGAAGAATAAAATTACATGTTCAACAACTCCAAAAATTTTTCGGTATAAGGCAGAGGATATTTTTGTGAAAAAATAGAAAAGGAATTTTTCCCCATCTCAGCCCACTCGTGTCTTTTTTCCCAACATTTTTCAAGGCCTATATCAATAGATTCGATTGTAGGTTCTTCACAAACAAATCCATTGATTCCATGATGTATCCATTGCGGCATATCGCCAACATTCGTTACCACACAAGGCCTTCCCATTGCCATAGCTTCTGTAATGCTGATGGGCATTGCATCCAGGCGCGTGCATTGCAAAATCAAATGATGTGCAGCCAATACTTCCTGCATTCGATTGGTATAGCCTTTTAAAAATATTTTTTCTTCAAGGCCTGATTGCAAAATCAATTGTTGCAATAAATCTTTATCTTTTCCATCTCCATATATATTCATAATCCAATTCCGTTCTTTCCATTTTTGTGATGCCAATGTTTGAATTAAAACATCTTGCGCTTTACGGTCAATATATAAGGCAGCAAGCACACACCACAAATAATTTCCATGCTCCAACTTCGGCAAAGGAGTAGCTGTTGATGGCAACTCAAAAGAAATTGGATTATGATAAATCACTTGCCGCGGGACAGGTATTTTAAAAATTTTCTCAATGACATTAAAAACCTGTTGCGCATCCGACATATTATACGCTGCATTGCCGGCCCATGCTGCAAGGCTTTTTCTTTTTTTTGCAGAAAATTTTGCAGTCGCATCATAGTTGTGATAGCTCAGCATATAGCGCGGCAATTTTTTATATAAATTCCTGAAAGGTGTATGTGCTACTTCTTTCCACCCGCCCTGGTTTACATATACCCAATCAAATGAGTCAAAGGGAATTTGATGTACCTTTTTTTTTAAGGCCAGTTTGGAAAAAATATTTTTGGTTTCTTCTTTACCGGGAAAAAAATAAATAGTAGCGCCTGCATTTTCCAAAGTGCGCAATTTTTCAATTTTACCGGGCCAGTGATGGCTGGCTATTGCTACACGGAATCCACGCAGCAAAAGAGCTTTAGCAAAAATTCCCCATTGTACTTCACTACCGCCCCAGGGATCTGAATTCATCAATGATAAAAAAAGAATAGATGGCATATTTATTTTTTTGCTACAACTATATAGTTCAAAGTCCACCATTCATCAAAATATTTTTTATCGAGGCTGATGGCGATTTTATTCAATAACCATGTGAAACGCAACTCCATAAATATGATCTTCAATATTTTTGCACGGAAGGTCTTGTAGGGAAACGTAGAATAAATTGTATTAATAAACATTTGAAAACAACAAGCCCATTTGCCGCCATTGGCTTTGATGTCAATGTGTTGAAATCCTGCATTTGAAAATGCTTGTTGCAGGCTATACCTTGTAAAGCGATAAAAGTCATACGGTTTTTCATGTATTTCCCAGGTAAAAGGTACGGTAAGAATGATTTTTCCACCGGGCTTTAATACACGGAATGCTTCGCTCAATACGCCACTTGTTTCAAATACATGTTCTAAAACCTGCGTGCATAAAACAGTATGGAATTGCTCGTCTTCAAATAAAAGTTGATTTGCGGGGCACAATGTATCTACCAGGTTTTTATCACTTTGCTCCATATCGCATCCCAAAGAATTTTCTGTACGCGGGCCATACCATTCCCGGTACGGTTTATTACCACAGCCAATATCCAATAAACTACCGGAAGCATGCGCATCAATGGCATTTTTGATATCCCGCATCAGGAAATAATAATGAATATAATTGGAATCTTTCGACCGGATACGTGTACTGCTTTGGCGGTGAAGCACTGAACGAGGCATATAAAATTATTCATTCAAAAATACTGTTTTTATTAAATAAAAATAGTTGCTTGCAAGTAGTTTCTTAAAATTGACCGTTACGTTATCATTTGCAAAATTCATTTAAACAGCAATGATTATTTTTGCACAAATAAATTGTAAAACAAATGATGGAAAAAAATAAAAAACTGATTGATGTACGTACACCAGAGGAGTTTAAAGAAGCCCATGCACCGGGAAGTATCAATATCCCTTTGCAGGAAATTCCACAACGCATTGATGAATTTAAAAAAATAGAACAGCCCTTTATTCTCTGTTGTGCCGGCGGAACAAGAAGCGGTAAAGCCACCGATTATTTATCCGCGCAGGGAATGGCTTGTGAAAATGGTGGGAGCTGGAAAAACTTTACAACATAAAACTGTACGGGATGGCAACATTTTCTGAACTTATCAACAATGCAAAGCCGCTGCTGGTGGACTTTTCAGCAGAATGGTGCGGGCCTTGCAAAATGATGGCGCCTATTTTAAAAGAAGTAAAAGATAAAGTAGGAGATAAGGCAACGATCATCAAAATTGATATTGATAAAAGCCCGCAAACTGCCAATGCATACAGGGTTCAAAGTGTACCTACGCTTGTTTTGTTTAAAAACGGGAAACTTGTTTGGCGGCAGTCTGGTGTGATACCGGCAAATCAATTGGTTCAAATTCTTCAATCTTATTTATAAAATGATGACAAAAAAAATATTGCTGATTTTTGGTATGTTTTTTTTTATGATTACCTGTTTTGCACAACAAGGAAATATTGTCATTTTCCTGCAGCCCAAAGCGTTTGCAACTGCCATGGATACAATAAAAAATGCAGTGATTTTAGATGTTCGCACACCGGCGGAATTTGAAAAAAACCGGCTTGAACATGCCATAAATATTGATTGGCGCGGAAGCGATTTCGAAAAAGGCATCTCGCAAATCAACACATCAACACCTGTATTTGTTTATTGTTTAAGTGGCGCA
>CAYXHX010000153.1:0-5871 GCA_964464835.1 uncultured Chitinophagaceae bacterium
TATGCACATCCTTATGGAGCAGTTTCCAGCCTGGAAGCATACGATGCGCTTGATAGAACAGATTTGGAAACTTTTTATAAAACATTTTATTTAAATGGCTTTTGCAGAATTTTTATTTCCGGATTGATCCCACATGATATGGAAATGTTACTAAATGAATCATTTGGAAAGATGCCTTTGAATCAAAAAAAATTACCTGAAAAAGGATATACGCAATTTTGTGAAAAAGAAAAAAAGCACCGCGTTATCAACGATGAAAAAAGTGTTCAGGCTGCTGTTCGCCTTGCAAGGAAATTTCCAAATAAACATCACCCCGATTATATCAAAGCCACAGTTTTGAATAATATTTTGGGTGGATTTTTTGGTTCAAGATTAATGAGCAATATTCGCGAAGAAAAGGGTTATACGTATGGTATTTATAGTTATTTCAAAAATTATGTGGCGGAAAGTGAATGGATTATTTCTACGGAAGCGGGCCGCGATGTGAGTGAGGCAACTGTATATGAAATATACAAAGAACTTGAAAAATTAAAAAATGAACCTGTTGGAAAAGATGAATTATACTTAGTGCGCAACCAGATTATTGGCGGAATTTTAAGCCATTTGGATGGGCCGTTTGAAATAATGAGCCGTTGGAAAAGTTATATACTAAATGGCCTGGATGAAAATTATTTTAATCAAAGTATTGAAATAATAAAAACCATAAGTGCAAAAGAAATCCAGGATTTAGCCAATAAATATTTTTCAACAGGATCGTTTTATGAATTAACTGTAATTTAGCCCTTATGGCATTTATTGGTAGAATATTAATTTCAGCAGTTGCGGCTATCATTGCCGCTTACTTCCTCAATGGGGTGCATATAGATAACAGCATCACCGCCATTTTATTGGCCCTTGTTCTGGCCCTTTTAAATAGTTTTGTAAAACCTATTCTTATCATTCTTACGATACCTATCACTATATTAACACTCGGTTTATTTCTTATTGTATTAAATGTTTTAATGATAGAATGGGCGGCCAATCTTATACCCGGTTTTACTGTAGATTCCTGGTGGGATGCATTATGGTTTAGTCTTTTATTTTCATTGGCAACGTCTTTTTTAAATAGCCTTGTAGGGAATCAAAAAAATTATGGAGGGAATAGAAAAAGCTAAATTCCGGTTGATTAATATCACACTTCTTTTGTAATTTGCTCCAATTCCGTTGATTCCTAAATGAAAAGATAGTAATTGATCTCCCCGAGACATATCCCTTTTTTGAAGGCTGTATTTTTATACAGCATTTCAGCATTTGGTGGCCCACAGGGCCATTTTGGGATGATGCTTAAAACATTTGTCATTCAACGCAAGGACCTTACAGAAGAAGAACTCATTGAATACAATGCGTTTTGTCAAATGTTGCCGGGGGCATCATCAACTCAAACACTTACTATCATTGGGTTTAAGAGAGGTGGATTGCCATTGGCAATTCTTACTTTATTTATTTGGATTTTACCGGCTTGTATTTTAATGAGTTGTTTGTCGTTTTTATTAATTTACCTGGATGAAAGGTCAATAGATGTGGGCATTTTTAAATTCGTTCAGCCTATGGCAGTAGGCTTCGTTGCATTTTCAGCTTATCGAATTTCAAAGCATGCTATAAAAAATACGATTACACGTGTAATCCTTGTAGTAACAGCATTACTCACACTCTTTTTGTTTAAAACACCCTGGGTAATTCCTTCCCTCATTGTTGCTGCCGGCATAGCAACCAATTTCAGCAGTAAAAGAATACCTCAAAAAGGGATTCCGCCAAAAAAAATTAAATGGGGAAATTTAATGATTTTCCTTGCTGTTTTTTTAATCGCAGGTTTTGTGAGTGAAAAAGCAAGAAAAGAAAATTGGCCAAACCGTGCACCCTTCAATTTATTCGAAAACTTTTATCGCTTTGGCAGCTTAGTATTTGGAGGTGGTGATGTATTAATGCCCATGATGTACACCCAATATGTAGAACATCCCAAAACGGAAAAAACGATTGAAAAAAATCCAAATGCGCTTTCTATGACCAAAGAAGAGTTTTTAACCGGGTATGGCATGGTGCGCGCAATTCCCGGGCCTGTTTTTTCAATAGGAGCTTATATTGGAGGAATGCTATTAAAAGAAAAAGGAGAAAATTATCAATTAATGGGTTGTATAATTGGTGCAATTGCCATTTTTCTTCCAAGCGCATTAATCGTACTTTTCTTTTTTCCCGTATGGCAAAATCTTAAAAAATATGCAGTAATTTATCGCTCTCTTGAAGGAATCAATGCATCTATTGTGGGTATTATGACAGGATCTACTTTATATTTGATGAAGGCAATTTCTTTAGATGTAATGGACGGAACCGGTATTCCTATATTAAATATTGCAGTAATCACAGGTACATTTTTATTGTTGGCTTTTACAAAATTTCGTGCACCTTACATTGCATTTATTTGCCTTTTCCTTGGCTGGGTTTTTTAAATTGATTTTTTGTAATAGCCTGCCATTTCTATTTCTTCGCGTACATTTTCCGGCAATAAATACCGAATAGATTTTTTTTCTCTAATCATACTCCGAATGGAAGAGGCGCTTATTTCAATTAATGGCGCCTGAACATACATGTGCTTCGAATTCGGCGGTATATCTATTGGAAAACCAGTTCGTGGATATATTATAAATATATGATTATCAATGAGTTGAGTATTATTTTTCCATTTTGAAATATTTAGCCAACTATCTGCGCCAACGATAATATAAAATTGATGTTCAGGGTATTTTTCTTGAATATAAGCCATTGAATCTATGGTAAATGAGGGTTTCGGAAGCCTGAATTCTATATCTTTTACTTTAAGATAAGGATCATCCAACACTGCAAGATTTGCAAGATGAAGCCGCTGATAATCATTCAAAAGGGTACCTGGTTTCTTTAATGGATTTTGTGGGGATACGATGAGCCAAACTTCTTCGCAATCTGTATAATTATAGATGTGATTTGCAATAATCAAATGCCCATGATGAATCGGATTAAAGGAGCCAAAATATAAACCCACTTTCATACCTGCATTTTAAATTATATAGCTTCCTCTTCTACAAAAATATGATCTGCTTCATTTAACCGGAGGCTTAAAAAATAGCCGGAAACAGAAATAGAAATTGGGTCCCCCAGCGGGGCTACCTGGTCAACCGTTACAAACTCACCCGGAATACAACCCATTTCCATAAGCTTAATAAATAATTCATCATCTATAAATGAATGAATACGAACTTTTTTACCGATAGCTATCTCAGACAGTTTTTTCATTTCCGATGCAAAAGTAATCATAGTATTTTGTAATTATATCCGAAATTTGTTTTTCATTTTATTTGATTTGAAAAATATACATTTTTTTGCTACAGGATCTTTTCGTTTGACTCGGAAAAAAGAGATCAGCAGATTGATTGAAACAATTTTTTTATCGGAAAACAAAAAACTATCCCAGGTGAGTTTTATTTTTATTTCCGATGAAGAAATTTTGGAACTGAATAGAAAACACTTGCAACATGATTATTATACAGATATTCTTACGTTTGATCTTTCAGAATCACAGGAATCAATTTTTAGTGAAATATATATAAGTATTGATCGCGTTCGGGAAAATGCAAAACAGTTGAATACACCTTCATCACAAGAACTTTTGAGAGTCATCGTACATGGGGTGCTTCATTTATGCGGCTATGGGGATAAAAAGAAAAGTGAAATTTCATTGATGCGGCAAAAAGAAGATCATTATTTACGTTTATCAGGAAAATTAAATAAAAAATGAGGTTTCACGTGAAACACTTCTTAATTGTTTGTATCATTTTCCTCAATTTCAATGCGAATGCACAAATGTCAAGCGTTGTATTAAATGATCCGCCAATACGGTTAAAAATTACACCTGATGAAAAAATTATAGCTTTTAATGAAAACCAGCCTGGTTTTAAATTATTGAATAATCAAAGCAAAGAATTATACTATTGGACAAATTTCTGCCGAAATAATCCAAGAATGTTTTGGGATAGCGTAGTGGCCCCGGTTTTAAATGAACAACCCGGCTTACGTGGAGCTTATGCAGAATCACTCAAAAAAGAATTGTATTCACTCAAAAGATTGCCTTATTTATCTTTAAATACAGCCCTAATTAAAATTGCACAGGAACATGCAAACGATATCGGAGAAAAAAGTGCAAAAATTAGTCATACTTCAACCGATGGCAGAAGCTTTGAAACACGTTTTGGAACAACGGGATTAAAAGGGTGTGGCGGCGAAAATGTAGCTTATGGAAATGAAGACCCTTTGATGGATATCATTATATTATTAATAGACGCGAACTTACCTTCACTTGGACACCGAAAAGCAATATTGAGTACAAAATACACTTTAATTGGGCCGGGTGTGTCATTTATCGGAAAGACCAATAACATATTTTCAGTACAGGATTTTGCCTGTGCTCAATATTAATGTTTCACGTGAAACTTTCTTTTTCTTTGTTTAAAATTTCAGAATTGTAATTTCGCAATTGATTTAGAAATTATGTTTGACAATTACGACTTAATAGTGGCTGGAGCTGGACATGCAGGATGTGAAGCTGCAGCTGCAGCAGCTAATATGGGAAGCAAGGTTTTATTAATAACGATGAACCTTCAAACTATTGCTCAAATGAGCTGTAATCCAGCCATGGGAGGGATCGCGAAAGGACAAATTTTTCTTGAAATAGATGCAATGGGCGGTTACAGCGTAATCGTATCCGATAAAAGCTTAATCCAGTTTAGAATGCTCAACAAAAGTAAAGGGCCGGCAATGTGGAGCCCGCGTACTCAAAACGACCGGATGCTTTTTTCCTCAACATGGAGGGAAATTTTAGAAAAAAATAAAAATATTGACTTTTACCAGGATACTGTAAAATCTCTTATTATAGAAAAAAATAGGGTTGCAGGTGTAATTACCAATATGGGCCATCATATTAAATCAAAAGCCGTCATTATCACAAGTGGTACTTTTCTAAATGGCATCATTCATATAGGCGACAAAAATTTTGCCGGTGGAAGGGTTGCTGAAAAGGCTTCTCATGGAATAACAGAACAGTTGGTTTCGCTTGGTTTTCAAAGTGACCGGCTCAAAACCGGGACTCCTCCAAGAGTGGACGGAAGAAGCCTCGATTATTCGAAAATGGATATTCAATACGGCGATTCTGATATAAGTGGCTTTTCCTATTTGCCTATTAAAAAAATAAAAGCGGAAGATCAAAAATGCTGTTATATAACATATACCAGTGAAAAAACGCATGACTCCTTAAGAAAAGGTTTTGATAGAAGCCCTATGTTTACAGGCAAAATTGAAGGTACCGGGCCAAGATATTGCCCAAGTATTGAAGATAAAATAAACCGGTTTGCTGATAAAAACAGGCATCAATTGTTTATAGAACCCGAAGGTTGGAATACGGTTGAAATATATGTAAATGGATTTTCAACTTCCCTACCCGAAGAAATTCAATACGAAGCAATTCGTACTATTGTTGGTTTTGAAGAAGCTAAATTTTTCCGGCCCGGGTATGCCATTGAATATGATTTTTTCCCACCGACACAATTAAAACAATCATTAGAAACAAAATCTATTGAAAATTTATTCTTTGCGGGACAAATCAATGGTACAACAGGCTATGAGGAAGCTGCCTGCCAGGGATTAATGGCTGGAATAAATGCTCATCTTACCATTAAAAATCAAGCGCCACTCATCCTAAAAAGGGATGAAGCCTATATTGGTGTCTTAATAGACGATCTTGTTAATAAGGGTACAAAAGAGCCTTATCGCATGTTTACAAGCCGTGCAGAATTCAGGACTTTATTGAGG
>CAYXHX010000153.1:5881-6331 GCA_964464835.1 uncultured Chitinophagaceae bacterium
TCATTACTCGGACTTGCATCAAAAGAAAGATTGGAGATGGTCAATAAGAAGAAACATGAAGTACAAGAAATATTAAAACTACTGAACAGCACTTCTGCAGAACCGGATGAAATAAATAATACATTGTTGAATATGGATTCTTCACCATTATTCGAAAAACAGAAATTATCTAAAATACTTCTAAGGCCAAACATAGGCCTGGATGAACTTTCAAGCGGAATACCTGTCCTGGCAAATGCACTTCAACAATACGATAAACCTATTTTGGAACAAGCACAAATTCAAGTGAAATATGAACGGTATATAGAAAAGGAAAAAGAATTAGCTATACGAATGAATAAGTTGGAAGAAATGTTGATTCCTAAAGATTTTCAGTATAATAAAATTACGGCTTTGAGCAATGAAGCGAGACAAAAGTTTGAACAAATCCAACCCCGCACTTTAGGGCAA
>CAYXHX010000154.1:0-6244 GCA_964464835.1 uncultured Chitinophagaceae bacterium
CTGGTTTTTCTAATTCAAGATTATTAGTAGCCCGCTACAACGGCGACAACGTCCTTGCTTCCAACTTCAAAGAAGTAAAAGCCATCCAGGAAAATGAAGCCATCACTATCACCTGGCAAACGCTGAATGAAAGCAATACAAAATCCTATACGGTGGAGCGTAGCAACAATGCCAAAGATTATGTGGGCATATCCAATATTCCCGCGAAACACGCTGCCAGCAACAGTTACAGCTATACAGATAAAAACCCGTTGTATGGAGACAACTATTACCGCATCAAAGAAAATGCAGCGAATGGTACAAATACATATAGCCAAACTTTAAAAGTAAATTTTGAAAACAACAACATCATTTCCTTATATCCCAACCCTGCAAAAAATACAGTTACCATAAAAGGCTTAAACAAAAATGCAACTGCTGTAATAAAAATTACGGATATGAATGGAAGGGACATTAATACGTTTAATTTTTCTAATACAAGCAGCCCAACGATTTCCATAAGAGCCTTAGCGCAGGGAAGTTATTTTATTTTAGTAGAACAAAATGGAAAGGTGACGAAGCTGAGGATGGTGAAAGAATAATTGATAATTAATAATGGATAATTGTTAATTGTTTCCGCCGCAGCCTGAATGGATATTTATTTGAAACCGGGATAGCGTATAATTCCGGTTTCATTTTTTTGAAAATAAAAAAGCAAAACCAAAAGTTGTTCACAAAAAAAACCACATCGCATATCACCAGGGAACAAAAGCTGAAGTCTCAGTTGTTCATCAACTTCATCAGGACGAATGAAGAAAAGGGCTGTCCGCCGCGGTGGATTTTTTCTTCTTGAAAACCGATAATCATCATGGTTTTTTTCCGGGAGAAGAAAAAAATATTCAATAAAAAATATCCTACTCAAAAAATATCCTGATAGTTCGGTAACTCATTTGAATTTGAGAATTATTGCCTGGGCTTAAATATGTTTCTAATCCAAACAACGCAGCCACTTTTCCTTTATTGACTGCTACTTCCAGGTAGCCCGCAGAATTAAACCAGGCAAGTGTATCGCCGGGTTGTACAGAAGCATAATTATCACTCAGTGTTTTTATCACTTCATTATTTTTCAATTCTATTTTAAAGTTCCTCCCTTTCCGGTGTTCTTCAAATTCTTCTTTCGTAAGATTGATCACTACATTTTCAAAATGATCTATAAAAATAATCTGGCAATCCAGCCAGTCGGCACCCGATGTGGCACGCAATGGATATTTTTCCATAATCTTTAAAACTGGTGTGCCAATTTTTTGAAAACTATTGCTATCATTGAATTTTCGGATAGCCTCTGCAATAGCAGCGGAACATGACAGTAAACCAAAATGTGCACTTGCATCTACTTGAATTGAAACAATTTCATCCGGTTGTTTGCCGGTAATCATCGTGAGAATGCCATTATCCGGGCAAATAATATATTGCTCATTAAATTTTGACATCAATACATAATGTGGCAACTTTTCATACAAGTTTACAATCACTATATGAATGGTTCCTTTTGGAAAATGCCGGAATGCATGTTTGCAGATATAAGCTGCATGAAAATAATTCTGGCCTGAAAGTTCATGTGAAATATCTACGATAACAATCCCCGGAACAGCCGATAACAACTGCCCTTTAATGGCGCCTGCGAGATAATCTTTTGTTCCGATATCTGTGGAAAGTGTGACAACAGGAATTCCGGTCATGAAAAAAGTGATTGAATAATTTTACTTAATCAGCCGGCCATCTTTATAATAAAATTTCCGGGTTAATTTATCAGTTAAAGTTGGGAAAAAGCGATTCAGAATTACGGTGCGTTTCCCGGTACCAGTGAGTATTAAAGTTCTTTTACGTTTTAGAATTGCTTCTAAAGTATATTCTGCACATTCTTCGGCAGTCATCATTTCTTCTTCATCCAATGGTGATGCGCCTTGTGGTTTCCCATCTTCAGTAAGCGCTGCACTGCGGATATTACTCGCCGTATAGCCCGGGCAAACGGTAAGTACATTTACACCTGTTTCAAGTAATTCTGTGCGCAAGGCTTCCATCCAGCCATTGACTGCAAATTTAGATGCGGAATATCCGCTCCTTCCTGGCAAGCCACGAAAGCCGGCAATAGATGAAATTCCCACAAGGCTGCCTTTATTTTTGATAATATAAGGCAATGCAAATTTTGCACAATACAAATTCCCCCAAAAATTTACATCCATTATTTTCCGGAAAGTATTCAAATCTGTATCCATAAATAAACCCCGCATAGAGACACCTGCATTATTTACTAAAATATGAATGGTACGGAATTGCTGAATGACTTTTTCAAAAAACATGGCACAATCCTGCTCTTTACTTACATCCGCTGCATAAATAAATAATGTATGTTCATCCGGGTGCGTAGATTTCAACGCATACAATTTATCATAATTGCGGGCACAGGTAGCCACTTTGCAGCCCTGCCGCAGTAAAGCGAGGACAATCGCGCGGCCGATGCCATCCGACCCACCAGTAACTACTGCCACTTTATCTTTAAAAGAATCCATATCAATTTTTTGCTTGGAAATATACAAAAATAATCACTCTTTACCTGAATAAGAATGTTCGTAAAAAAAATAATGTTTTAAAAGTTTGGAGTACAGTTGAATTCTGTTATTTTTGCACCCTTATTTAAAAACACCAATAGATTCCGTAGCTCAGTTGGTAGAGCAATACACTTTTAATGTATGGGCCCTGGGTTCGAGTCCCAGCGGGATCACAAACCGGGTAAAGCGACATTTCGTTTTGCCCGGTTTTTTTGAATAAAATTCAGAAGAGATAAAACTGTAGAAACTTTTTTTATTTAAGTTCAAAGTAATTTTCCAATTCAACCCTTGCAGGGTTGCGTAGCCTGTCATTGTTCTTCATCACCGGGTTTCGCCCGGTGTTATTCATATTCAAGCCCTGCGGGCTAAGGCCGAACGGAAATTGTCGCACACGATAAAGTAAACAAAATATTTTTTGAACCTATCGGAAAATTTCCTTGCCGTAATTCCTGTGAACAATATAAATTTTAAAGATGAATATTATAATTCTGGCGCACGATCAAATACCAGCACATCCATTTATTTCCGGCAGTGGACGGATTAAGTTTGTACATGGGAATAAAGAAATGGTTGGAAAGATATCATTACAGATCTCACCAGGGAATTGACAGAAACAAACCATCAACATTGTATTTAAATGCTGCTTAAAAAAACAACTAAGAAATGACTGCAAGTGGTCTGAAAAACCGAGGGTACTTTATAATTATCCTTTTAACCTCTTCTAATCATTGATTGAAAAAGAATTTCGTCTCAAACTTGCATAAAGCAAAACTATAGAAATTATTAGAAAAGCTAACAGACAATTTATACCCGGTAAATACAAGATATAATACCATGGGTCAACTTCATAATCATTTCCTTGCAGTTTCCAATTAATTTCAGGATTCAAATAAACTGTAAATATCCAGTAAAAAAAAAGTATTAAATTAGTAACAAAAAAAATTAATAGTATTTGCCACCATAACTTCATTCTATTATTTGAAGCTTTTTTCATAAGTAGCAAACAACTAATAATAATTGATATGACGTAAAGAAGCTCATGGGCAAATAATATAATTGGTTGTAATACGCCAGCAACATACCATACTGATAATTGCCCTATTAAATATGCTAAAAGGCAAATAGAAAAATATTTATTTCTCTTTAGAAATTTCATTTTTTGATATAAGGCAATTGTTGTATAGTAAAATCAATAACTGACTCTATCAGTGTTTGATTTTTTTGTTGAATATTCGCATGTGATGTTCCTGAACTTGAAACATCATAATTTAAAACCATTGTTTTATTGGGATCTTTAGCGGTATTTGGCCCACCATTAGCCCTTGTTTTATCCGCAGGTTCATTTTGGTAAACATTTAAGTTCGTTTCCGCATTCTCTGGAATTTTAGTATCTACCGTAGCATTTGCACCAAAACCAATAAGTCCATCAGAATTATCAACAGTAACAATCAATTTCACTGGTGTACCTTGATCATTTAAACTTTTTGATAATTCAACTGCTGCATCCCCACCATAACTATATCCGTAGATAATAACTTGGTCTCCTTTTTCATAATTAGCATTGATAAAATCATTTGCCGTATTAACACTGTTATCTGAATTAACCCCCGGCGCAATGATTGTTCCTGCAAATTTTCTTCCTGTACTTTCAGTAAATCTTTTTGTATCGTTGAAAATAACACCTGCACCTCCGGCTTTTTCAGGTGTAGTGGTTTTAGCACCTCCATCCGCACCACCATGAAAAAAAATCGCTAACACTTTTTCAAGCCCTTCTAACTCCCGATATGAGATTACTTGATTTTCACTAAATGCATATGTAGAATTATAAACGTATTTATCTGCAAGAGGATCTATTTGTCAGAAGCGTCCAGTCTGTGGGTCATGCATTCTGTATTTAAATTCATACATTTCTAATCCGCTGCCATCGCTAAACTCTTTATGCGCAAATATTTGTTCTTGAAACTTGATATTATTATCCGGCGCACTGTTTAGAGCTTTCGAACTTATCCCCGCCATCGTTAATCCAAACGGATAATAATGCGTCTCTTCCATTATTGCTCCACTATATTGCTTCACCGAAAGATTGTCAAAGAACACATCCCAACCATGCGTTTTATTACTAACCCAAATATACAAATATCCATTCTTAGTTATTGGAATTCCGCTGTATGCTAGGGTATTTAACACGTTGGTACTGCCAACAACAAAGAACATATTCTTTACACTATTGACGGACTGATTAAATCGGCGAAGTTGCATGCTTTGTAAATTATTTTTTCCATTCATCAATTTTAAAGGATGTTATTATAGAATCTTTTGAAAAAGTAAAATCCAAATTTTTTGTATAAACCGGGTCAATGTCACTTCCATAATCCTCTAAAATAATATAGGCTAATGAAGTTTCATCTTTATAATTGGGGCGACCCAAAAGGTTAATTAGTTGATAATTTTTTAATCCTATTAATTTATGGTTTGTTGTTAAATCCTTAAGCATTGAGTTACGATATGGATAGACCATATCATCTTTCGTTGACCATTTATTACTATCAAATTTCTCATTATTATTACAAGAAAACAGCAATAAAGTAAATATGATAAACATTAATCGTAACATCTTATATTTTCCTTCTTTCATAAAATTATTTATAAATTCACTAACTATTTTATAATATCCCCTTGCGCTTTTCTCGCTGCCTCTTCTCGTTTATTCTGCTCCTCCTTTGTAAAGCCATCTTTATTCAATTTTTGGAATACGCCTTTTAAAGTATTATACTGCTCATCTGTTATTTTAGTCTTGGTCATTTTCCAAACACCATCACCAATTTTTGTTGCTGTCCATAATCCATCCGTATGAAAAACATCTAATACCTTCAACGCCATATCTTTCATATCTAAATCCATATTAGCCTCACCTATACTTCTGCCTATAACATTATTAGCCAAATCTATTGATTCATCTGCTTCTGTTACAGATTTAAATTCATTAGCCCCTAATCTTTCATCGCTTTTACCATCAATTGCATTAGGATTTTCTTCATGTGCAAATCCAATACCTTTAGATATTTCTGAACCAAATTCTTTTGTGATTGTAGATTGCCATAAAGCATGCCTAAAAGCATTTACTTCACTACCTTCATTTTTTTGAAACTTAGGCTCTGATAATACTGAACCTTCCGCTTCCACCGATGAACCTCTGGTGGCAAAACGTCTGGCATCAGAAGATATATTGGTGGCTCCATTGGCTACATAACCAATAGTAGCAGCTGCAAGAGGATGAGACGCAATGAATAAAGATGTTCTCCACCAAGAAGGTCCTGGCCCTTCGGTAGGCGCCATTCCATCAGGGTCTATAAATCTTACAGGATTATCTAAAGCGTAAGTGTATGGACTCCACCTCCGCATTTTATCAGCAAGGGGGTCTATTGTCCACCACCTACCTAATTGCGGGTCTTGCATTCTTGCACCAAAGTCATAAAATTCTAATCCACTACCATCAGAAAATTCTTTATTCTGTAATTGTTTTCCATTGTACTTGTATTTATTATTTGGAGAACCGAAATTTAAAGCAGATGAAGATATGCCTTGCATTTGAAGCCCGAACGGATAATAATGCGTCTCTTCAATCAACGGCCCTCTCGTATGAATCACCTGTAAAT
>CAYXHX010000155.1:0-1045 GCA_964464835.1 uncultured Chitinophagaceae bacterium
ATAAAATACTTTCACACGTTGTCCGCCGAGGCGAAAATTTTCATTCTTCGTGCAATTTCTTTATGCACCGTGATGTCATTTTTCATTTTTCTGAAAGGCAATACCAATATACGTTTCAAGGAAAATGCCGGGCCGCGGTACCGGGAAGGTAAGCCTGTAATTTTTTCTTTGGCCAATTCCTCTATTACCGCACGTTTTATTTTTGTCTCACGGCTGAAAGGTTTTGCATACAGGTAAAATAAGGGCACATTGTAAAATAACTTCAGGCCTTTTTTCAAAATTGCTAAAGCCCATTCTTTATCTTCCCCTGCAATCAAATGTTCATTATATTGAATTTCTTCCCACGCTTTTTTGGAAATAGCAGCGCAATGATTAGCAGGTAAATGATTCCAGTGTATTGAAATAAAATCTTTTGAATCGCTGTAGCGTAATGATGCTTCGCCATCACGCAAACTGTTTTGTAGCTGCATTTTATTGGAAACATCTACAAATCGCAGTGCAGCTATTTCCGGGCCTGAAAAATAAGCGGGAATTTTTTGCAGGAAAAATTCATTGATTAAAATAATATGCGCACTTAGAATAAGAATGATTTCTCCTCTGCATGCTGCAATGCCTTTGTTCAAAGCATGGCCATACGTAAATTCTTTCCGGGGAATGGAAATGATTGTACAATCAAATGCCTTTGCAATTTCAAGTGAATGATCACCTGATTCATTATCCACAACTATAATTTCATAATGATAATCCGTTACCTGTTTTTTTAATGACAATAAAGTTTGCTTCAGTAAATCTGCTTCATTCAGGTTTCGTATAAGAATTGAGAGTTTGATTCGGTTAATTTTTTGTCATTGAATGATGAGGAAATAATGCCAACAATTGTTCTGTTTTCGATGCATGTGCAAACAAATAGTTAGTTTTACTCATGTCGCCATGTACAGGAATTTCTTGTAAAGAAAAAAGTGTAGCATCACTTTCATTGATCAAATACATGTTGTAATGTAGTTCAGTGAAAAACCGGACAACTTCCAATTCGCGTTTTTTTCTA
>CAYXHX010000155.1:1055-2519 GCA_964464835.1 uncultured Chitinophagaceae bacterium
CAGGATTTCCACAATACAAATGGGCATATAGTGTTTTATACTATTTTTTAAACCAAGCAACACTTCCAACTCAGCGCCTTCGGTATCAATTTTTATTACACCCGGAATTAAATTATTTTTTTCTGCAACTACATCGCCCGGAAATACTGCCACACTTATTTCAGTATGATAGCGTGATTCATTCGTTCTAAAATTCTTAACAAGGCTTGCTCCGCTTGCCATATCCATGTCCATTTTTAAAGTTAGAATTTCGTTATCATACGATAAGCCAACAGGGAAAATGGAACAGTTTTTAAAATGATTTGCGGCAATTAATTTGTGGCAATAATAAATGCAAGCAGGATTCGGTTCAAACCCAATATAGGCATTGCTTCTATTCAATCCATAAAAGGAAAGCATGGTTTGGCCAATATTCATTCCCACATCAATAAAAGCGTTTTTGGTAAGAGATAAAGTTTTTTCTAAAATTTGAGGAAACCAGTTTTCATGTTTTAAAAGATGATAGTACCCCATTTCATTGATCACAGGAATTGTAAATTTTTTTCCATACTTTTTTACCTGTATCGTAGAATTTATTTTTTTAAAATAACCTACTTTATACAAAGCTCTGTGCAGATAATAAAACAAGATAATGTGACTATTTAAAAAATATCCGAAAATAATTTCTGTGGGGAAGTCTGCCAGAAATTTTCATTCAGCAAGGTTTCTAAAAATAATTCAGCGCTATTCCCCGACCCGAAACCATTTTCAATTGCAGGTGATACAAATGTTTGTTCCATATTTTGTATAGCATGTATAATATCTACTGCATCATTCCCGGTATGCACAACAGATGCATGAATGCTTCTGCCGGTTTGCCTGCTGCCCACATTAATCGCGGGAACACCATAGTAATGAGCTTCGCGAATCCCGGCACTGGAGTTTCCGATAATAAACTGTGCATTTTTTAATAAAGCAAGAAAATATTCAAAACGCAATGAAGGAAATACAAGGTATTTTTTTTCACTCATTCTTTTTTCAATTTCAAACAGAATTTTTTCAGCACCTTTATCATTGTTGGGATAAATAAGAATATAATTCATCACAGATTCATCCAATGCTTTAAAATAATTTGCTGCATGATCTTTCAAGTGATGGATTTCAGTAGTTACCGGGTGAAACATCGAAATTGCAAATTTTTCAAAATGAATTCCATAATGTTTTTTTGCTTCTTCTAAAGTGGGAAGCCCGGTAGAAAGCATCACATCTAAATCCGGGGAGCCTGTAATAAAAATATGTGATTCCATTTCACCCATCTGTATCAATCGTTGCCTGGCATTTTCATTGGCCACAAAATGCAAGTGGCTGAGTTTACTGATTGCATGGCGGATCAATTCATCCACCGTTCCCGATAATTCACCGCCTTCAATATGTGCCACTAAAAAATTATTCAATGCCCCCACAGATGCGCCGGCAAGAGCTTCT
>CAYXHX010000155.1:2529-6225 GCA_964464835.1 uncultured Chitinophagaceae bacterium
TTCTATACGATCGCCATGAACAATGATGAGATCGGGTTGCAATTCTCTCGTGTATTTCGAAAAACCTTCTATCGTTTTTGCAAGTGTCATATCCATCAAACTTTCCGTTGCATGATTTTCAAATTTGAAAATATTGGGGAATCCGCAATTTTCAATTTCATGAACAGTGTAGCCATATTTTTTATCGAGGTGCATACCGGTAACAAAAATGTGTACGCTGAAATATTCTTGTTTAACCAGAATGGCAATTAAGGATTTTAATTTACCAAAATCTGCGCGTGTGCCGGAGAGGAAGATGATTTTTTTCTTAGTCATTTAATGGTTTAAATGCACTTTCAAAATCCCGAAAGGATAAAATTTAAATATCGCAGCATGAGATGCGGTGAGCAGGAAACAGGAAGTATAGCAACCACTGAGTGGTTGAATACTTCAACTAAAAAATTTTACCTGATTTTATTTATATCCAAATTCATTTGACACTTTTCATTCAACCCTTACTGGGTTTAGAAATTCATGACATACATCATTACTGGGTTTCGAGCGGTGCTACTGATATGGAAGCTCTTCGGCTTCAGTATTTATGGAAGCCTGCAAAAACATTTGAAACTGTTATTCAATGCTGTTTTTGTTAGTCAGTTGGTTAACAAAGCTGAAATATCATCTACAGTTAATTGCATATCTATTTCAATATCCCTGTTTGCTTTTTTACCCAATACTTCTTCATATTTTTCTGCAGGAATTCCTCCCTTACCCGGGCGCTTTACCCAAATATTTTCTTTTGTAAAAACTTCACCTTTGCGTATAGGTTCAATTGAACAAATTGTAGCAAACGCAAAATCAATCGTTACCTGTTCTTCCTCCGCTGGCCCTTTGTGGCCGCCTCTTTGCTGGAATAAAATATTTGATCCATCAATCAACTCTTTGCATGCATTTGTATCCATTGAACAAATAATATCCGGCCCTTGCCTGTTCATTGAATCTGTAAAATGCCTTTCTACAATACTTGCACCAAGAGCTATTGCACCAAAGCAGGCATGGTTGCTCAATGTATGATCACTCAAGCCAACCACTGCATCTTTAAAATTTCGTTGCAATTCAACCATTGCATTCAATCGCACAAGGTGATTAGGTGTGGGATACAAATTGGTAGTATGTAATAATGCATACGGGATCTTATTTTTTTGAAAAATAGCAACTGATTTGCCAATACTTTCAATGGTATTCATCCCGGTACTAAGTATAACAGGTTTGCCAAAAGCTACAATGTGTTCCAGCAAAGGATAATTGTTGCATTCCCCGCTGCCGATTTTATAAGCAGGCACATTCCATTGATGCAAACGGTTGGCCGCAGCACGGCTGAAAGGAGTGGAAATAAAAATCATGTCTTTGCTTTCCACATAATTTTTTAATACCCATTCATCTTCTTCACTTAATGCACATTTGCGCATGATTTCATAAATAGAAATATTGGCATTGCCGGGAATAGTATTTTTTGCAGCGCTGCTCATTTCATCTTCCACGATATGCGTTTGGTGTTTGATTATTTCTACGCCCGCAGCTGCAGCAGCATCCACCATTTCAATGGCGGTTTGCAATGATCCATTATGATTGATTCCGATTTCCGCAATCACCAAAGGTGGAAAGTCGTACCCGATTTTTCTGCCTGAAATTTCGATGAAAGGATTCATACTTTACAATTATTCAAAAGTTTCTACCAGATTGTCCACCCACCGTCCACCACCAAATTATGCCCGATGACATGGGAAGATGCATCGCTTGCTAAAAATACAATAGCGCCATGCAGTTCAGATTTGTTACACATACGCCCAATGGGATTGAGTTTTTCAAATCGTTCTAAAAATAAACCGCTATGTTCATTAAAAATACCACCCGGGGTTATCGAATTTACCCTTACGCCTTTTTTAGCCCATAATGCCGCAACATATTTTGTAAGCCCAATCACGCCATGTTTGCTTACTGTATAGGCGACAGGCTGAGATATGCCTGTACCTTCATAGATCGCATGATGCGGGCTTACTACGCCGTATAAAGAAGCCATGTTAATAATGGAACCGCTTTTATTTTCCAGCATGTGATTACCGATAACCTGGCATCCAAGAAAAGTACCTGTAAGATTTACTTGCATGATTGCATTCCAATCTTCCAGTGAAAAATTTTCGAAAGAAGCGTCATAGCCTTTTGTTCTTGATTGATTCGTAAAGCTGGCATTGTTAATTAAAATATCAATTCTTCCGAATGTATTTTTAAGGTCGGTCAAAACATTTTCCCAACTTTCTTTTTTAGTAACATCAATTTTATAAGAAAAAACTTTTTCATGGTTTTTATTCAATGCGATTACTGCATCATTGCATTTTTCTTCATTAATATCTGCAAGGATTATTGTAGCGCCAAATTCCAATAAAGCAAGCGCATGTTCTGTAGCAAGCAAACCCGCGCCACCGGTGATAAGCGCCACTTTTCCAGATAAATCAAAAAGATTATTCATTTCCATTATGCTGTATGATAAATTCAATCAATTTAAAATCAAATATGGTATCAATATCTATAGCCCTTTCACGGGGCATTTGGTATAATAAACATTTTGCCAGGCTCCAGTGAGATTGTTCAAACAATGTATTTCTTTTGATCACATAAGCTGCCGGTGTTAGGCTGAACACTTTTGGTGCATCCTGACGGCCGGTGACAGGTGAACTTGTTTTTTTTACAATACCAGCAAAGCCATTGTCTTTTATTTCCATCATATTGAAATACGGATTTCGTTCAGGCTCGTATGCAGTGATCACCACATCTGCATTTTCATTTTCCAATGCCAATGCTATTGCGCCTGAAATATCCGTGGCATTTTTTAAAGGCACTGTTACATCCATATCAACTATGTAATCAATTGTTGTTTCAAATTCTTTTTCATATTTCTCAACGACATCACGGAAGACAAGCCATTTGGACGTATCATCTGCTGCAAGAGCATTAGGGCGATGCAGGATTTTTTCAATACCATTTTGCTTTGCAATTGTTGCTATGTCATTATTGTCTGTTGAAACAATCAAATCATTAATAGCTGAAACTTTTTTTGCAGTTTCAATAGTATATGCAATCAAAGGTTTTGCATTTAACAACTTTATATTTTTTCCGGGAACACCTTTTGATCCTCCACGACAACAAATTGTTCCGAGTATAAACATTTTTAGAACGTATAATTTTCCAGGTCAATATATTTTCTTTCTTCGGCAGCCTTTTTTGCAGCTATTATCATTTTTAAGCTTTCGGTAGCTTGCTCGAAACTGCAAAGACGGTCATCATTATGATCCATCAAAAAAGTTTTCAAAATTTCTTTGAAACGTTCGTTTCTTGAAAAAGAATTATAAGTATAAATAAATTCTTTCTTATCTAAGGTTATCCATTTTACTTCTGTCTTCGCCATATTCCACACGATGCTCCCTTGGGTACCTGTAAGCCTACAATTTCTTAATAAAGCAGGTTGCAAATAATCCAAATGTACGGTTGCCAGTGTACCGTTTTTGAACTTTAATAAAATTTCAGCAAGTGGCTTTACAGTCAATAATATTACAGAAACTTTTGCAAATGGTAAAACTTCGTCAATATATGATTTAAATACAAAAAAAACATTTTTTAAAGATGGTTCTGGTGCATTTAATGGCTGGTCGGCTCCTAGCA
>CAYXHX010000156.1:0-4819 GCA_964464835.1 uncultured Chitinophagaceae bacterium
TGTATATAATTCGTGATCACTGTTTTCCAAATGTGTACCACCACGAATGACTACATGGTCTCCAATACGGCAATCCTTATCTATAATCGTATTGATGATTTCACAATTTTCGCCAATGCCTATTTTGGGCCAGCCTTTTAACAGGTGCCTGCCCATTTCATCTATGGTTTCATAAAAATCATTGCCCATGATATAACTATTGATGATTTTACTGCCTGCTCCAATTCTTGATCGTACACCAATGATGCTGTTTTCAATTTGTTCGGCATGCAAAATACAACCCTCCGCAATCAATGTTTTTTTAAATCTTGTTCCGTTGATTTTACAAGGGGGCAACATGCGGGAGCGGGTATATACCTGTTTTTCATTATCGAATAAATTAAAGAGTGGAATGTCTTCTGTTAATGCAAGGTTTGCTTCAAAGAAAGAATGGATGTTTCCGATATCCGTCCAGTAGCCTTCATATTGGTAGCTGCATACTTTATAGTTTGAAATAGAGTTGGGCAAAATTTCTTTTCCAAAATCTGTGGCATCCGGGAATTCGCCATGCAGCAATTTATCCATGATAGCTCTTTTGAAAATATAAATCCCCATGGATGCGAGGTATTTTTTTCCTATACTTCTCATGGTATTGCCGGTATCACTTTCCCAATCTTTCAGTTTGTCGGCAGAAGGTTTTTCAATGAAAGAAGTAATGATTTTTTCATGATTGGCTTTAATAATCCCCAATTCCGGTGCATCATCTGCATTCACCGGAATTGTTGCAATCGTAATATCCGCATCACAATCGCGGTGCACCTGTATCATATCTATAAAATCCATTTGGTATAATTGGTCGCCACTTAGTACAAGCACGTATTCATATTCATTATTATTGATATGCCGCATGGATTGGCGCACTGCATCGGCTGTTCCCTGGAACCATCCCTGGTTATCAGGTGTTTGTTCTGCAGCAAGAATATCCACAAAACCTGTACTGAATGCACTGAAATGATAGGTGTTTTTGATATGCTTATTCAAGGAAGCCGAATTGTACTGTGTAAGCACAAACATGCGGCTGATGTTTGCATTGATACAATTACTGATGGGTATATCCACGAGCCTGTATTTCCCGGCAATGGGTACGGCAGGTTTGGATCGGGATGCAGTTAATGGATACAGCCTGGAACCTGCACCACCACCTAATATTACGGCTACAATTGAATTTGACAAGCTATACATCTTTTTTAATTTTTTAAATTTTCAAATGAATTGTTTATTCAATGATACTTTCATACACATCCATATATTTTTGTATCGCATGCTCCCAACTATGATCAAACCGCAACATTTTTTCACGCAACTTTTTCATTTTCTCCGGATCATTTTCATACAAATCAATGGCGCGCCCAATCGTATGGATGATATCTCCTACAGTGGCATAATTAAATAATAAACCCCAACCATTTTCTTCACCCATATCCACTACTGTATCCCGCAGCCCGCCTGTGTTTCGAACCATTGGGATAGTGCCATACCGCATGGCATACAGTTGATTCAGGCCGCATGGCTCTACCCTGCTTGGCATCAATAAAAAATCTGCACCGGCATACATTTGATGGCTTAATTGTTCCTTATAGCCAATCTCAGCATGAATATTTTCTTTAAAATGCCCCGATAGTTTTAAGAGTTGTTGTTCTACCAGTTCATCGCCACTTCCCAATAACAGGATATTTAATTTTTTAGGAAAAAGGTACATGGCAGATAAAAATGCATCCGGTAATACATCCGCTGCTTTATCATCCACAAGCCTTCCAATAAAAATAATCAATGGCAAAGATGGATCCATTTGAAATGAAGTACATAAAGCTTCTTTTATCAAAGATTTTCCTTTTGTCGCATTTTTAATTTTATAATGATGTGTAAGGAATGTATCGGTTGCCGGGTTCCATACTTCAGCATCAATGCCATTTAATATGCCAATACATTTCTTTTTTTCCATATTGAACAATTGCTCCAGGCCATTTGACTGGTACATTAATTCCTGCAAATAACTTTCACTGACAGTAGTAACGCGCCAGGCATTTTTAATGGCTGAAGCCATAGGATTAATAATGCCATTCCATTCCAGCAAGCCTTTTTTCCATGTATCCCATTCGGGTATAAAAAAGCTCTGATCCCATCCCATCCATCCCTGGTATTGCGCATTGTGAATAGTGAATACCGTAGGGATTTTAGATAAATGCTCGTATGCATAGCAATACTTTAGCATGAAAGGTATCAATGCTGTATGATGGTCATGGCAATGAATGATATCCGGTTGATGTTGCCAATGATTCATCCAATGAAGAAAAGCTACCTGGAATGCAGTGAATCTTTCCGTATCATCATCATAGCCATACACTTTTTCCCTGTCCAACAGGCCATGCACATCCACGAGGTATAAATCGAAACCAAGTATGTTATCTTTTTCTTTATAAATTTTATAATCAAACCACCGGTCGCCTATATTTGTCCGGCCTGTAAAATCTTCAGTCCATTCATTATTTTTTAAAAATGGGGTGATATAAAGTGGCATGACAACTTTCGCATAATGGCCGGCCTTACATTGGTATTTAGGCAACGCCCCAACTACATCACCAAGCCCGCCTACTTTAGCAACCGGGTAACATTCCGCACTCAAATGAATTATTTCCATAGCTGATTTGTCTTTTTCAATTTTGAAATATTATGTTCGCAATATCCGGTGGAACAAATATTCAATCAAATTTACTGAATAGAAATTGTAAAATATTTTTTTTTCAAAATATCTTCGCTTTATAAAGATAAGATTTAAAAGATAAAAAATGGCAGCAAATAAAAACCTTGTAATCGGCATTGATATTGGAGGCACCAATACCGTTTTTGGAATAGTGAACCGGGATGGTAAAATTATTTCAAGAGGTACGGTTTCTACTGCTGATTTTACTGAAGTAGCGCAATATATTGATCATTTGCATAAAGCCATGCTGCCGGAAATAGAAAAAGCCGGTGGCAAAGAAATGTTTAATGGTATTGGTATTGGCGCGCCTAATGGGAATTTTTATAAAGGCACCATTGAATATGCCCCAAACCTAAGATGGCAAAAAGGCATCATACCATTTGCTGCTATGATGGAAAAAAAATTTGGCTTACCTTCTTTTCTTACCAATGATGCCAATGCAGCAGCAGTTGGAGAAATGAAGTATGGCGCGGCAAAAAATATGAACGATTTTATCATGATCACACTCGGCACGGGAGTGGGAAGCGGTATTGTAGCAAATGGCCAGGTTTTATATGGGCATGATGGTTTTGCCGGTGAAATGGGGCATATGACGGTTTTGCCCGGTGGCCGGAAACATTGGGCCACAGGAGCTTTTGGGCCATTGGAAGCCTATGCGTCTGCAACAGGCGTACGCCTCACTGCCATTGAATTTCTTGGTAATGGAAAATATGCAAACAGCCTATTGGAAAAACATCCCAATGAAGAAATCAACAGCAAACTCATTTTTGAATATGCCATTCAGGGTGATATGCTATGTAAAGATGTATTTAAAATTACAGGTGAAATTCTCGGCCTTGCTTTAGCCAATGCGGTAATGTTTTCTTCGCCTGAAGCCATCTTTTTATTTGGCGGTTTATGTGAAGCCGGCGACCTGTTGATGAAACCCGTAAAAGAAAGTATGGAAAAAAACCTCATCCCGGTTTTTCAAAATAAAGTCAATATTATCTTCAGTGAACTGAAACAATCGGATGCAGCTATTTTAGGCGCAAGTGCATTGGCATGGTAAAATAAATGCGGACAATTTTGTCCGCATTTTTCCATCATTGTTTAGTCTTTTACTTATCTTCTTTATTACAAGCCAGGAAAATAAATGCTGCTACCAAACCACCACCAAAGCAGCCAACTGCATATACCCAAAGGTCACTCCAATTGGCCATGTGCATCAATAATACACCCAATGCAACAGCAGGATTAAAAGCGCCACCCGAAAAACCGCCCAATGCATACGCCATACAGGTAACTGTTAATCCAATAGCCAGGCCGTAAAAACTATTTCCCTGTGTCCCTTTTGCTGTAGCTGTATTTAATACTACAAAGCACAATGCAAATGTTCCCAGGAATTCGGCAATTAATCCATTCGTTGAGCTTACCATCAATGCAGCATCTGCCGGAATTTTATCGCTTAATAAAAACATCACAGTAAATGCAGCAGCAGCGCCACCAATCAATTGAATAACCCAATAGCCAATAGCTTCACCAATAGTTATTTTTCCCCTTACTAAAACAGCCAGTGTAACTGCCGGGTTATAATGTGCGCCGGAAATATGGCCGCCGGCAAATACCATTACCATCAACACAACGCCAATTGCAATAGGCGCTGTGATTGCAGCTGATGCACCACCTCCCAGTACTGCAAGGCCTACCGTTAATACAAGGAAATAAGTACCAATAAATTCTGTAATTAGTTTTCTCATTGTAGATAAATTTTGGATTGATAAAAAATAAAATTAGAAAAAAAATTCTTTTTACAAGCAAGAAAAATATTCTCATGAAAAACCACCTCTACTTTTTTAGAATACCTATCAACATCATGATCCATCCTGCAATAAAACATAAACCTCCGAAAGGTGTGATGGCGCCAATCCATTTCAGTTGATTGTTTCCACCTGCAAGTATAAAAGTAAGCGCATATAAAGAGCCTGAAAATAAAATGATACCGGCAATAAATAATCGGCCGCTCCATAAAATATAATCATTGGCAAAAGATTGAAATAATATCCCTGCAGCCAATAAAGCAAATACATGATAGAACTGGTA
>CAYXHX010000156.1:4829-5735 GCA_964464835.1 uncultured Chitinophagaceae bacterium
TGCAGATTCGCTTACTTTTTATTTTAAATCATGTGCGCCAAATGCGCCAAATGCAACTGCCAGTGCAGCAATTATTTCAGCTGCAATTAAAAAAGGTTTATACATTGTTTATTTTATTTAAAATGTCTTCAACAAGATTTACCGGGCTTTGAATTTGATAATCAGCCTTCAAAAAAAATGGTTTTCTTTCTTCTAATTGATGTTTCAAAAAATGGGATAACTCATTTTCACCTAAACCACGAATTAGTGGCCTTTGTGATTTTTCAGTTTTTAATCTTTGCACCAAAACCGAGACAGGCTCATCAATCCAAATGGTTAAGCCATTTTTTTTCATCCATTCTGCATTTTCAAAAAAGCATGGTGTACCTCCACCTGTTGCCAATACAAGGTTTTGTTTCTGTTCAAATGTTCTCAATACCTCAGATTCTTTTTCCCTGAAAAACTTTTCCCCATCATCCCGAAAAATTTCTAAAATTGATTGTTGTTCTTGTTTTTCAATTTCAAAGTCAAGATCAAAAAAATCTTTGTGTAAAGCGGTTGCAATTTTTTTGCCCCAAAACGTTTTCCCGGCGCCCGGCATACCAATGAGAAAAATATTTTTATCCATTATTTTTTAAAATGATCAAGCTACAATTAACCAAATGCATTGATCCCTGTAACATCCATTCCGGTAATCAACAAATGAATATCGTGTGTGCCTTCATACGTGAGTACACTTTCCATATTCATCATGTGGCGCATAATGCTGTATTCTCCTGTAATGCCCATGCCGCCCAACATTTGGCGTGCTTCACGGGCGATATTTGCTGCAATTTCACAACTATTTCTTTTCGCCATACTTACTTGTTGTGGCGTTGCCCTGCCTTCATTCATCAATGTACCAACGCGCCAAACCAATAATTGTGC
>CAYXHX010000156.1:5745-6180 GCA_964464835.1 uncultured Chitinophagaceae bacterium
TGTAACCTCATCCCACAACCCATTTTCTCTTAGTGCTTTTGTAATTTCAGTAATCATTTCCGCCAGTTTTTTTTGTTGCAACTGGAATCCTGCAATAGGTTTTCCAAATTGCACTCTTTCTTTACTGTATTGTAGAGCGGTATCATAACAGTCCATTGCTGCGCCCAAAGCGCCCCAGGCAATACCATAACGCGCTTTTGTAAGGCAGCCTAATGGCCCTTTCAAACCCTTTATGTTTGGAAAAATATTTTCTTTGGGGACTTTCACATCATGAAAAACCAATTCGCCGGTAGCGCTCGCACGAAGGCTCCATTTGCCATGCGTTGTGGGTGTTGTAAAACCTTCCATGCCGCGTTCTACAACCATTCCTTTTATGATGCCTTCTTCATCTTTTGCCCATACAACAGCTATATCTGCAAATGGTGCATTACTAAT
>CAYXHX010000157.1:0-6169 GCA_964464835.1 uncultured Chitinophagaceae bacterium
TTACTACCAGGACAATCTCCATGAAAATGAAAATGATTTATTTGGCCGCACTTTATTCATGTCTTTCATCGGTTGCATTTTAGTGGGTATCGGCGGTTATTTACTCGAGCCGCTTTTTATTCAAAAATTTTCCAATCGTTCCCTTTTATTTGTTCAATATTATTTTTGGGTTTTTCCTTTTGCATTCGGGCTTTTGTTTTTTTCATTGTTGGAAGGGTATGCATGGGCATTGCAAAAAACCATTCTCTCCAATTTCCTTAGAGAAACAGTTCTGCGTATGTTGACAACAGTCATCATACTATTATACTATTTCAGGTTGATTGACTTTCGGGCTTTCATGGTTTGCTTTTCATTGCTCTATCTTGTTATAGCTTCCATACTATTGGTGTATCTTATTCGTACAGGCCATTTAAAATTTCAATTTACCAAAAGCCGTGTCACCAAAAAGTTTTATAAAAAAATGTTTACGATGCAAGGCCTCATTTTTGGCGGCATTATCATTACCACTATCGGAAGTACAATTGATGGATTGATCATTGCAAGTTTATTGGGCCTGGAGCCAACCGGCGTTTATACATTGGCGCTCTATGCAGCGAATCTAATTCAAATACCACAACGAAGCATGCAATCCATAGCCACAGGGGTTTTGGTAAGAATGTGGAAAGATAAAAATTATGCAGAAATCTTGCGCATCTACCAGCGTTCGAGTATAAACATGTTACTCATTTCCATTTTTATTTTTGGAAATATCTGGTTGAATGTGCACGATGGCTTAAACCTCGTAAACATACAGGACACCTACGCTTCAGGCATCGGGCTTTTATTTATTTTTGGTATCATCCGTATTATTGATGCGGGTACTGGCGTGAATGCGCAAGTTATCGGGGCTTCCAATTACTGGCGTTTTGAATTTCTCAGTGGTGTAGTCATGTTGGCAATTCGCATTCCATTGAGTTACATTTTTGTAAAAAATTTTGGTATCATTGGAACGGCTTATAGCGACTTGATTTCATTAACGGTGTACAATTTTATACGTTTTGAATTTTTACGGAGGAAATTTAATATGCAACCTTTTAGTTTGAAAACCTTGTATTCCATTGTTTGCGGTTTGGCTGCATTTTTCATTGCATTTTTCCTGTTTAAAAATATGCACAACTGGCAGGCGCTTTTTCTACGCAGCATTATTTTTTCGGCATTATTGGGGGCGAGTGTTTTTATTTTCAAACTTTCACCGGATGCTATGCAACTGGTGGGTGTTGCAAAAAACAGGTTACAAAAAAAGAAGCATTAATTCTCTACAAATCTTCCGGCACCCCGGTATCGTTCTTTCCAATAAGAATCATTGAGGTCACTGATCATCACTCCCTGGCTCGTAGAAGCATGAACAAATTTATTATTGGATAAATATAAACCTACATGCGAAATGCCTCGCCGTGTTGTATGAAAAAATACAAGGTCGCCTTCCTGCAATGTATCATCTCCTTTCACAATTTCACAATTATCATATTGCGCCTGGGCAGTCCGGGGAATTTCAATGCCATACACATCTTCAATGATTGTTTGAGTAAGTGCGCTGCAATCAATGCAGGACTGAGATGTGCCACCCATGCAATATTTTGTTCCCCACCAAATATCCACTTCACGTAATAAGGCGATTGAGGGCAGTCTGGATGCATCTACATTTAACATAGATGCATATTTCATTTGCAGGTTATTGGCAAGTGAAAGGTCGCCATCCGCCTGCTGCATTTGCAAACTTGTTTTTTTCTTTGATTTTTCGGGCGCCATATTAATGCTCCCGCGCTTTGTATCCGGCTTTACATTGATATCATCCAAAAATACAGGCGTTTTATTTTCCTGGTTTTTCACAGTTGTAGTTTTCGTATTCAAACTTTGAAAAGCTTTGCAGCCTGTGAAAAATGCAAAAGCAGGTATATAAATGAGTATGGTTAATTTTTTTTTCATTCAAAGGCTGCAATATAAACGGACAAATTAAATTTACCAATATACGTGCATAACTATTTTTAACATTCATACTTTACAAGCGTGGATAAAAGCAAACTGAAAAACAAAATAATTTTACGAAATTTGTTGCCCGCTATTATATTTTTTTTCAATTTTTATTTTTTCAAAAAAATCTATGCCGAAGTTTTCTCATTTACATGTTCATACACAATATTCCCTGTTAGATGGCGCTGCATCTATTGAAAGCCTGTATGCAAAAGCATCCCGGGATAATATGGAAGCCATTGCCATTACGGATCACGGGAATATGTTTGGCGTTTTTGAATTTGTAAAACAAGCATGGAAGAAAACAAAAATTGTGGGTAAAAATGATGATGGCTCGGATAAAATAGAGCCTGAAATAAAACCAATAACAGGCTGTGAGTTTTATGTGGTGGAAGACAGGCACAAAAAAAATTTTACCAAAGAACAAAAAGATCATCGCTATCACCAGGTGTTGCTTGCTAAAAATAAAACAGGTTATCAAAATTTAATTAAACTTACCTCGCTCGGATTTATTGAAGGTATGTACAGTAAATACCCGCGCATTGATAAAGAATTAATTCTGCAATATCATGAAGGATTGATTGCCACTACCTGTTGCATTGGCGCACATGTGCCCCAATATATTTTACACCATGGAGAAGAAGCTGCAGAAAAAGAATTCAATTGGTGGCTTGATCTTTTTGGGGATGATTATTTTATTGAATTGCAAAGGCATCAAATAAAAGAGCAGGATATCATCAATGAAACATTAACCCGTTTTGCAAAAAAATATAATGTGCCTATGATTGCAACCAATGACAGCCATTATACCAATGAAGAAGATTCCAATGCACATGATATTTTGCTTTGTTTGAATACCGGTGAAAAGCAATCCACGCCCGGCTTTGACGACTTTGTAAATGATGAACTGCAGGTAAAAAACAGGCGTTTTAAATTTCCCAATAATCAATTTTATTTTAAGACACAGGAAGAAATGCAAAAACTTTTTGCAGATATTCCTGAAGCATTGGATAATACCGGGTTAGTGGCCAGTAAAGTAGAGCCACTCAATCTTATGAGAGATATTGCACTGCCTGAATTCCCGGTGCCTCCTGAATTTGCAAAATTGGGTGATAAAATTTTGGCGCAATGGGAATACCTGAAACACCTCACGTATGAAGGCGCAAAAAAAAGATATGGTGAATTATCTGCAGAAGTGACTGAAAGAATTGAATCAGAATTATTCACTATCAAAACGATGGGTTTTTCAGGTTACTTTTTAATCGTATCTGATTTCATTTCAGCAGGCCGGAATATGGGCGTATTCATTGGGCCGGGGCGTGGATCCGCCGCGGGGAGTGTAGTTGCATATTGTATTGGTATCACCAATATTGATCCCATCAAATACCAATTATTATTTGAACGTTTTCTAAATCCCGACCGGATGAGTATGCCGGATATTGATACGGATTTTGATGATGCAGGCAGGCAAAAAGTGATTGATTATGTTTCCGAAAAATATGGAAAAAGCCAGGTAGCACAAATCATTACCTATGGTACGATGGCTGCGAAAATGAGTATCAAAGATGTGGCGCGTGTGATGGATCTTCCTTTGGCAGAAAGCAATGCTTTGGCAAAATTAGTCCCTGAAAAACCGGGTACCAATTTAGGCCGCGTATTAAAAGCGCCATTTACTACTAAAGAAGAAAAGAATGGAGAAAAGTCTTTAGAATCGAAAGAAAATTTCACGCCGGAAGAAATTGAATCCATTAAGAAATTGCGTCAAATTTATGATGGCAAAGATTTGCGTGCAGATGTATTAAAAGAAGCGGAAAGATTAGAAGGCTCCGTTCGAAATACAGGTGTACATGCAGCCGGCATTATCATTGCACCACGCGACCTTACGGAAATGATCCCAATAGCTACAGCCAAAGATTCCAACTTATGGGTTACACAAATTGAAGGTAGTACGATTGAAGAAGCAGGGGTTTTAAAAATGGATTTTCTTGGCTTGAAAACATTGTCTATTTTAAAAACAGCCCTTGAATTAATCAGGCAAAATTTCAATGGCAAAGAAATCAACCTGGATGAATTACCATTTGATGATGAAAAAACTTTTGAAATTTTTCAGCGTGGTGAAACCAATGGTATTTTTCAATTTGAAAGCCGCGGCATGGTAAAATATTTACGCGAATTAAAACCGGATAAATTTTCTCACCTCATCGCGATGAATGCTTTATTCCGTCCCGGGCCTTTGGCATATATCCCGAAATTTATTGCGCGGAAAAACGGGCTGGAGCCTGTAACCTACGACCTGCCTGCAATGCAGGAAGTATTGGAAGATACGTATGGCATCACGGTGTACCAGGAACAGGTAATGATTTTAAGCCAGCAACTTGCAGGATTTACAAAGGGCCAGGCAGATAAACTACGTAAAGCGATGGGTAAAAAAGACCGCAAAACGCTTGACGCATTGAAAAGTTATTTTATTGAAGGCGGTGAAAAAAAATCGCATCCAAAAAATATTCTTGAAAAAATATGGACAGATTGGGAAGCATTTGCTGAATATGCTTTTAATAAATCACATTCTACCTGTTATGCAGTTGTTGCATATCAAACAGCATGGTTAAAAACACATTACCCGCATGAATATATGTCTGCTGTATTGAATCATGCCGGCAGCATTGAAAAGATTACGGGCTTTATGGAAGAATGTAAACGAATGGGATTAAATGTGCTTGGCCCCGACATCAATGAATCCATAAGAGGTTTTTCACCCAATAAAAAAGGTGAAATACGTTTTGGGCTTGGAGGCCTGAAAGGCGTTGGTGACGCGGCTATTGACAGTATTGTATCCGAAAGAAATACAAACGGGGCTTATAAAGATGTGTTTGATTTTATTAAAAGAATTAATCAACGATCTGTCAATAAAAAGTCGTTGGAAAGCCTTGTATATGCAGGTGCATTTGATTGCTTTACCGAGATACACCGCGCACAATATTTTTATACACCACCAAATGATAATAAAAATGGTATGGAAAAAATTATTCATTTTGGAAACCAATATCAAAACAATATTACGCAAACCAGCAATTCATTATTTGGTGATGCCATATTCATGGATATTCCCACACCAAAACTTCCGCAATGCCCGCCCTGGTCACTTACTGAATTACTCGATTTTGAAAAAGAAATCACCGGTATGTTTATGAGTGGCCATCCATTGGATCACTACAAATTTGAACTGCAACATTATCAAATCACTTCGTTGAATGAGTTTAATGAAATTGCATCTTCCAATACTTCCATAACTGCTGCAGGCAAAAAAACTTTTCGCATTGCAGGCCTTGTAACTTCGGCACAGCACAGGGTAACAAAAACCGGTAGAAATTTTGGATCTATGATTATCGAAGATTTTACAGATAAAACAGAAATAATGTTGTGGAGTGATGATTATGTCCGTTTTCAAAATTATCTTGAAAAAGGAAAATGCGTTTTGGTAAGTGGTTATTTCAAACAACGGTATAACCAGGAACAATTTGAATTCAAAGTAGCCGAAGTGCGTTTGATAGAAACTACAAAAACAGCGCTTACAAAAAAACTCGAAATTAAAATGCCCGCACAGGCAGTGACAGAAGATGTTGTTCAATTTTTAGAAACCAATTTGAAAAAAAATCCCGGGAACAGTGCATTACGATTCCGTGTATATGAAGAATCAGAAAACATAGAAATTTCTGTCTCCACTTTCAATCATGGAATTACCATGAATGAAGCATTGACGGATTTTCTGTCAAATTCACCGGATATTGATGTAAAGGTGGAGTTGGCTGGATCCTGATTTTTTATTAATATTATTTTTTTCAACCCAATTCAATGTTACAATTAAACTTCAATCCTTTCCCCATTTTAGAAACCAATCGCCTCATTTTGCGAAGAAAAATTTTAACGGATGCGCCGGAGTTATTTATACTACGTACAGGAGAGAAAACAATGGAATTTATTGATAAAGAAAAGATAGCAACTGTACAAGTAGCCCGGGAAATGATTAAAAGTATGGATGTGCAAATACAAAATAATGCTGCCATCACCTGGGGCATTACTTTACCAGGATCTGCGCCAATCATTGGCAGCATTGGTTTTTGGAGGATTGTAAAGGAACATTACCGTGCCGAAATTGGCT
>CAYXHX010000158.1:0-6143 GCA_964464835.1 uncultured Chitinophagaceae bacterium
ATAAATATCTATACTATAATATCCATTTATCCATATTCCGGGTGTTGGGCTTCCCCATCCGCTATTTAAACAATAGACCAGATTTTGTGTATTGGGTTTCACATACAACAACTCCGAAGTTTTACCTTTTAACCGCCCAGCATTATCCAAAAAATAAAAAAACAATTCAGTATAAAACCCCCTTTCTGTTTTGCTTTTGAATTTTACTTCGGCACACACATAGCGGGTTTCATCTTGCTTAAAAGTAGAATAATTTTTTCTTGTTGCATCTATTTTAATGTCTGCATCATTTTCAAATAATTTTACAGATTCAAGGGCAATGTAGCCATTCTTTGAAACTGCATCATGTCCCAGGTCTTCCACATGAAATATGGTTTCAGCCACTACTGAATTATCAATTATTACATCCCACCTAAAATCTCCCATATTCCAAAAAGTTCCAATATTAGGGTTACCCCAGCCATCACGTACATAAACAATATTGTCAGTTTTACTCACTTTACAACTATGATGCTGGCTGCACAACTTGACAGGTGTAGTTGTTTTTGTCCAGCATTCCAACGTTAGGTTTAGCTCCCAATCTTCTTCGTCAAATAACTTATTAAAAAAAGAAAACTCTACATATATATATTGTAATTCATACCTGTCAAATACTTTTCGGTATTTTTTATTACCGTCCGCCATCCATTCATTACTACTGTGTACTTTTAAGTCTCTAACAACAAATTTCGATTGCATTGCTTTATCCATAAAGTACTTGTTTATTTATCTTTTATAATTTTTTTTCAGGAAGGCAATCCCGTCAATAACTTCATTGCCAAATCGTAAAACAATATTTGTTTCTTCGTGTTTTGGCAAAGCCTTTTCTTTAATAATACAGAAAGAAAATTCATTATGATTATTAAATTTACAGTTTACTTTTGAGTCTTAAATTCCATTTCCATCTGCATACATGGTTTAATCAGCTCGAGTATTGAATCTCTTCTTTGCGGATTATCTTTAAAACTTTCATCTAAGTTTTTTTCAAAAATGACCCTTGTAGCTATAGTTTCTTTCAATTCGGCATCTGTTCCGTTTTGAGAAAGCGCTATTGACCTATCTATTAAATTACAATAATTTTTTGCAACTGTTACTGCATCACCATAAGCGGAAGGAATTTCTGTAGTACTGTTCATATCAGATGACATATTTGATTGATCATTTTCAGGAAATTTTTCATCACATTTTTGCATTCCAGCAAGAATGAACTGGTAGGTCTTAGTATCATTAAAATATTTATCATCCACTTCTTTCACAAATGCTTTTTTTTCAGCGGTTGCAGCATCTCTTTCCGCACCTTGGGAAGCATTATGTTCTTTCATATTCAATTCGCAATATTTGTCTATTGCTAATTGTGCTTCTTTGGTTTTATCACTGCATGAAATGCATAAGGACAGTAAGGCAAAAGTCAATACAAAGTTGAATTGTTTTCTCATTTTCAATTTTTAAAGGTGATATTGAATAGATTTGAATCTTACATAATGAAAATTTTATGTAAAAGTGATTTCCAGGTTTTGGTTAATAAAATGGTTTCTGGAATTTGGTTATTTTAACTTCAAAACAATATTACGAAAATTTTTTCTTGCAATGAGCCTATTAATACGTAAATAACTATTTTACATGAATGGGTGATTATATTCTTATCTATATACCGACAACATACATGTGTTGAAAATTTCACTGGCCTCTAATCTTTCCCATAAAAAAACCATCCGAAGATGGCTTTTTTTCTTGTGCAAATTTTAAAACTAAAGGTTCATGGTTTTTAATTCTTTGGGAAATTTTATGCTGACCGTTTTTGAATTGTTGTTGCGTAGATAAGTAAGTTGAATGGTATCGCCTTCCTTAATTTTTCTCAGCATATTTCTAAGATCATCAACGGAAGAAATTTTCGTATCATTTATTTTAGAAATCACATCATTGCTTTGCAAGCCGGCTTTTGCCACGGCGCCATCATTTTCCGTATCCAAAATTTTCACACCGGAATTATCGTCCATGTCCTGCACTTGTGCGCCTAATTTTATTTTATTGGATGGATACCCATATACTTGGATGTCTTCAAGCTTGGGCATTTTGGGCATTGAAAAACCTTTGATATTGTCTAAATCTTTCCAGGCAAATACGCGGCCATTATTTCCATGAAGTGTTGCTGTAGCAGTAGATATTTTTCCATCGCGCATAAACGTAATTGTAACCTTGTCATTGGGTTTATATTTGCCAATTGCTTCTGATAAATCACCGGGATTGGCAATTTTTGTTTCATTCACTTTTGTAATAATATCTCCTTCTTTCAGCCCGGCGCTATCGGCGCCACTATTATCTGTGACCTCTTTAATACGCGCTCCATCTTTATCCAACTGTGTCAATACGCCGAGGATGGCTTTATTTCCCCGCCTGCTGTTATAAGAAAAATTTCCATCTGTATCTATATCGCCATCATCAAATGGGATGCTCAAAGGGTTACCCTTTATACCGGGCATTCCCATCCACATATCGTTATCACTATTTTTCATAATAGCAATATCTACATCTTTATTTTCACTTGCGGGTTTGCCATTGATGGTAATTTTATCTCCATCCACTACAATGGACATTTTATCAATAGCCCCATTTTTTTTAGTGATAATGATGCGCTCTGTTTGGGAGTTGTCATTTGTTTGGGCCTGGGTTTTTAAAGCGAAAACCATTGGCAGGAATAATAATGCCAGCCCGACTTTTTTTGTATACATACATTTTAATTTTAAGTACGAAATATTTAGTACATCAAAAGTAAACGAATCTTATATACGAAGGGCTTCGGAAATGTTAAAATTGAATGATGAAAAATTTTAAACCTGATTTTCCAGGATTTTTCGAATGGCCATAGATTTTAAAAGGCATTCTTCCCATTCTGATTCGGGCTCGCTCAACCAGGTGATGCCACCACCTACCGGAAATGATAATTCATTTGTTTTGTCATTATAAATAATACTCCTGATGACTACATTGAAATCAAAATTATTATTAGGCGTAATATAACCAACCGTTCCGGAGAAGATGCCACGACTGGTTTTTTCATATTGTTCAATGAATTCCATCACTTTCTTTTTCGGCGCTCCGGTCATAGAGGCCATGGGAAAAGTTGCATCAATAATTGTCGCCAGGTTGATATGTTGTGGTAACTTTCCCACTACGGTGGAAATCATTTGATACACTTGTGGAAATGTATAAATGCCATAAAGCTCTGAAACATGCACCGAACCTTCTTCGCAAATAATAGATAAATCGTTTCGGGACAGATCAACGGCCATCACATTTTCGCTGCGTTCTTTTTGACTTTCAAGCAATGATTTTTTTTGCAAGGCATCCTTTGATTCATCATTCAAATACCGCCGTGCCGTGCCTTTGATGGGTTGAGTAATGATTCGGTCACCGGCTTTTTGTAAAAAACGTTCAGGGCTTGCACACAATAGAAATTGATGTTCGTTTTTATAAAAGCAAGAAAATGGATTGGGCGATTCCTGCGTTAAATTGTTAAAAACAAGTAGAGGGTTCATCAAATAATTTTCTGCAAAGAACCGTAGGCAAAAATTTATTTCATAACAATCGCCGCGTTGAATGTGTTTCTGCAGTTGTTGTATGATGGAAATATATTCATCCCTTTCAACATCTGACCGGATATGTATTTTTTCTTTATTCCCCGGTTTTAATAGAATTCGCTCATGTAAAAGAATTTCACGAAACACTTCTTCCGGTTGCCCGCTAATAGTTTCTATAATGAGCTTTTTATTTTTAATAATCAATACAACCTGTGGCTGAAAAAAGAATATACTTTCAAATCCTCCCTGCATTTTTTTTTCATCCCTTGAATGAACTGCATCGTAAGAAAAATGCCCGAATAACCAATCATTGTTTTCTTCAAATAATTGATGAAGTTGTAGTAATGAACCGGAAAATATTTTTTCCGCACCTGCTGCTGCAATGCAATCATAGCAGCCATATTGATCTTTATAACCACAACTATCCAAAAAAGAAAAAATGCTGAATTGGTTACACCAGTCCAGCATTTTTTTCTTTAATATTTTTTCATCACCGGTTATCGGGAATGAAGCAACCTTCCTTTTTTCTTTTTTATACATGAATTAAAAATCATCATCATCTTCTTCATCTTCAAAGTCATCATTGTACATATCAAATTCTTTCATATCCGGGTCAATGGTAAAATCATCGTCTTCATCACTTGTGCCACCTTTTTTCCCGGGTTTTTTGCTGTCTCTTCCGGGGATATCAAATTCATCGAAATCAGGATCCCAGGATTCTTCTTCTGCTTTTTCCCAATCATCTTTTTCTTCATCATCTTCCATATCATCTTCATCATCTACTTTCTGCTGCTTCTTTCCTGTCGCAGCTTTGGTATGTTTTTTAGAGGGTTTTTCATCATCCTCTTCAAAGTCATCGTCTTCAAAATCGTCTTCTTCTTTTTTGTTTTTTGCAGGAGTTTTTTTCTCATGCTTGTTTTCCGCATGTAGGGATGATTTGCTTTTGTGTGCGCCTTTTTCTTTATTAGATTTTGATGTCATTCTCCAACATTTTGATGCCTAAAATATTAATAGTTTTATTTCAGGCAAAATTTTTTTTAAATATTTTTTCCATCAAAAATGATACCTGTATCATTTATATTGGTACGATTTGTTCCCGGCCAGGCCCGTTTGAAATGAATTTCACCGGCGCTTCTAAAAATTGATTGATAAATGCAACATACGTCATCATCTTTTCAGGAAGATATTTTGCCTCTTTTATATTTGTGGTCTCTGTATTCCATCCTGCAAATTCTTTCAGTTTCGGCATAATATTTATTTTATCCATTTGGTACGGAATTTCACTTCCCACTTTACCATCAATAATATATGCATCACACACTTTCAATGTTTCAAATGCGTCGAGTACATCAGCTTTAGTCATCACAATCTGAGTGATGCCATTGATCATGCAGGCATAATGAAGCGCTACTAAATCTATCCAGCCGCAACGCCTTGGCCTTCCTGTGGTAGCGCCAAATTCCTGCCCTGTTTTACGCAATTGTTCTCCTTCTTCATTATCCAGTTCTGTGGGAAAGGGGCCGCTTCCAACACGTGTACAATATGCTTTTGTAACGCCAATCACTTCCCTGATTTTATTGGGCGCAATTCCCAGACCCGTGCACACTCCCGCGGAAATCGTATTGGATGAAGTTACAAAAGGAAATGTACCGAAATCTATATCGAGCATGCTTCCCTGTGCGCCTTCTGCAAGAATGGTTTTTCCTTCTTTTATTTTTTGATGAATAAAATATTCGCCATTTACAATATTCAGGCCGCGTAAAAATTCCAGCGATTCAAAAAATTCTTCTTCATCCTGCATGAAATCATCAATGTAATGAAAGCCATCCAGCAAGCGCTGATGTTTCATTCGCAGTTTGATGTAGTTTGTTGTAAAATTTTTATGTAAAACATCGCCCACACGTAAAGCATTCCTCCCTGTTTTATCCATATATGCGGGGCCAATGCCTTTTAGTGTAGAACCAATTTTACTTTCACCCTTGGATTGCTCTGAAGCACGGTCCAATGCGCGATGAGATGGTATAATGAGATTTGTGCGTTCTGAAATAAAAAGATTTTTTTTCACATCAATGCCATACGCCGCAACTGCTTCACACTCTTTGCGCAGTGTTACAGGGTCAAGTACAACGCCATTGCCTATCAAATTAATTTTATTTTGATGAAATATTCCCGAAGGAATTTGATGAAGTACTATTTTTTTTCCGTCCACATATAATGTATGGCCTGCATTTGGCCCGCCCTGGAATCGGGCTACGATGTCATATCCGGGCGCAAAGTAATCTACAATTTTTCCTTTGCCCTCATCGCCCCATTGTAAACCTAAAATCACATCAACCATGTAAGTTTGTTTTTCTTTGAAGCAAAAATAGGTGAATTGAAAGGTAATCTACCGGCAAATTTTTTTTAATAATAAATCTGATATACCATTTATCAAACATGTATTTTGAAATGACTTAATTTCACGGTATGGAAAAAAATACTTCCTGCATAATCCTCGGTATTGATCCGGGTACAGTGATCATGGGA
>CAYXHX010000159.1:0-6124 GCA_964464835.1 uncultured Chitinophagaceae bacterium
AAGCATTATTAGAATCTGTAACACGCAGTTTTGGCTATCATTATGGCGTGCGGAAAAAAGTAAGGATCAATACAGTTTCACAATCTCCAACAAGGACCACAGCCGGAAGCGGAGTAAAAGGTTTTGATGGCTTTATTAATTATGCTGAAAAAATGAGCCCGCTTGGTAATGCAAGCGGAGATGCATGTGCATCATACTGTGTAAGCTTGTTCAGCGACCTTACAAAATATGTGACCATGCAAAATCTTTTCCATGACGGTGGTTTTAGTTTCACCGGTGTTACACAAGCGGTGATAGAACAAATGGAAAAATAATATTGTATTTATTTTCTGTACTTTTCAACAATGAAAGTTGAGAAATTTTTTGCCTGTATGCTTTGCAGCATATTTTCTATTGCAGTTTTTGCACAAAATTTTGGTGGCACACCTGAAAATATAAAATGGCAACAGGTGAATTCCAATGCAGCGCGCATCATCTTTCCAAAAGGCTATGACACTGTCGGAGAAAGGGTTTCAGCCGTTGTAGATGCATTGCAATTAAGGGATGCGCACGCTTTAGGAAACAAGAGAAAAAAAGTAAATGTAGTCTTGCATCCATTTTCAAATGTACCCAATGCATTTGTACAACTCGCTCCTTTTGAAAGTGAATTTTATCTTCACCAACCTTTTGATGCATTATCCAATGGCGCACTTTCATGGGAAGATCAATTGTCCGTGCATGAATACAGACATGTGCAGCAATACAATAATTTTAATGTAGGCTTATCTAAAATCGCAGGAATTGTTTTCGGGGAAAATGCACGCGCCCTGGCCAATGCAGCATCTGTTCCGGATTGGTTTTTTGAAGGTGATGCTGTATATAATGAAACTTTCATGAGCAGTGAAGGCCGTGGAAGGTTACCAGGTTTTTTAGATGGCTACAGGCAAATTTTTACGGACAGTTTAAACTATTCTTATGAACAATTGCGAAACGGATCCTACCAAAAATCAATTCCCAATCATTACCCGCTTGGCTACATGCTTGTGGCGTATGGTTATGAAAAATATGGAAGTGAATTTTGGAAAAATGTAACGCATGATGCAGCTTCTTTCAAACCATTATTTTATCCTTTACAGGGTGCAGTGAAAAAATATGCTGGCATTTCATTCACCCAATTTACTGAAGATGCTTTTTCTTTTTTTAAAGAAAAAATGAAAACCATTAATAAACAGGATACAATTCATTGGCTTACTACTTTGGAAAAAAAAAATCCACAAAATTATTTGTTTCCTTATACCTATGATGATGGAAACATGATTGTATTAAAAAATTCATTTACAAAAATCCCGGCATTTATTTCTATTGATAAAGATGGCAAAGAAACTTTTATTGCAGTGAATGATATTAGTTATGAAAGGTATTTCTCGTACAATAACGGGAAGATTATTTTTACTTTTTCCCAGCCGGATATCCGGTATGCAAACAGGGATTTCACCGGCATAAAATTATTGGATATTCATTCGGGTAAATCCACAATAGTTGCCCGTCATTCCAATTATTTTACCCCCGATATTTCACATAATGGAAAAAATATTATTGCCGTAGAAATGCCGCAGGCATTGGTTTCCAATTTGACTTTGATGGATTTAGAAGGAAATATTTTGAAGGAATATCATAAAAATGAAATATTATTTTCTTACCCAAAATTCAGCAGTGATGATCAAAGCATATTTGTTTTAACGAAGAACCATGCAGGCAAAATGGGCATTGATAAAATAGATATCCCAACAGGTAAATTTGAAACGATATTACCCCTTGCTAAAAGAATTTTGGGAAACCCGCTTGTGCAGGGTGATACACTTTTATTTACTTGCGCGCATGATGATATCCAGGAAACATGGATGTATAATTTTCAATCCAAAAAAATATTTAAAACCGGGATCAACGGCTTTATTATTTCACAGTCAACTTTTCTACCAAATGGAAATTTAGTTGCTTCCATATTTACGGCAGACGGTTATCGCCTTGTAACAATTCAGCCAGTGTGGAATGAAATAAATGCATCAGATACGTTGAAAGGCTTGTATGTGCAACAACCTTTTCATACAACAGAAAATGAATTTTTAAAGAATTTACCTGTCAGAGAATTTAAAGTAGAGCCTTACCATAAATTGACAAACCCTTTTCATTTTCATAGTTGGAACCAGGTGATAGATCCACCTGAATATTCACTCAATATATATGGCCAAAATATTTTAAATACAATTCAGTCAACATTGTTTTACAAATTTAATTCCAATGAAAAATTTCATCAAATTGGTATCAGTGAAATATATGGCGGTTGGTTTGTGCAACCGTTTTTTGGCGTTTCACAAACATGGCACAGGAGTTTTCAATATAATGCTGATACCAATTTTACCTGGAATGAATTCAATGCCAATGTTGGGATTCGGCTACCTTTGAACCTTAGTGGTGGCAAGGCGTACAGGCGAATGGCAGCCAGCATATCCTATCATTTCAATCATGTTGATTGGACAGGCATTGCAAAGCATGCAATCAAAAATTACCAGGCGCCTTTTATTCAATACAGCATTGGATATTCGGGAAGCATACAGCAGGCAAGGAAACAAATTTACCCCCGGCTTGCAGAAAATATTTTTATACAATATACGCATACAACGGGCAATTTAAAAGCCCGGCAATTATATATCAATAGCCAGTTATTTTTACCGGGATTTTTTTCAACACATAGCCTTGTATTGAATGCGTCATTGCAAAACAGGGATACTTTACAAAATTATTTTTTTAGCAATAAATTTGAAGCAGCACGCGGTTATGAATCGTACCAGTTTGCACGCAACTGGAAAATAGGCGCCACGTATCATTTCCCGGTTTGTTACCCGGATATTGGATTTAAAAACATTGTATATTTTTTGCGTATCCGCGGTGCAGTTTTTTTTGATTATGCACAGGGTGGCGGTATTGCAAAAAACAGCCAGACTATTTTTCGTTCTGCAGGCGCAGAAATTTATTTCGATACGAGGTGGTGGAACCAACAGCCAGTAACTTTTGGATTTCGGTATAGCCGGCTATTGGATTATAAAAATACTTTGCAACAGCCCAATCAATGGGCATTCATTGTACCGGTGAATTTGTTTGGGAGGTGATGGAATTTAATTACTGGATTCTTTATCTTTAGAATCTTCTGATGAATCCTTTTTACTTTTAAATATTTTAGTGATATCCATCGAATAACCAAGTTGGAATTGAAAATAGTTGTTATAAAAATTTGTACTTTTCTTACTTGCAAAATTACTCGTATATGCATAATGAAGAAATATATTGGAGTTATCTTCTTCTTTTTTACTTGTCATATATTTCATTAAAACGTCAAAAGTATAATATGGGAATCTTTTATCCAATGAAAAATTTTTTGTTGAGTTTTGTTGTAAATGGAGATCATGGATGTTGTTGTTTTGTGGATTCAGGTTTCCTGAAACCGAACTTGAGTAAGGAAATATCCAAAATAATTTCCAACCACCTTTAATGCTAAATTTGCTTTCAAACGCATTCTTGAATATCCCACTTATCGCTAATCCATAAATATTGCCTTTTACATTGTATGTCTTTTTAGATGAACCATTATTCCTGGCAGTTGTATCGGTAATATTTGTTACTAATAAAGAAGTAAATGCATCAAGATAGATATGAGCCATATCTCCACTATGTGCTTTCCAATTTTCTCCCAATATATATGTCAAAATGTTTACAGTAGCATTTGCATTCAGGTAAGCATGTGCAAACAAGTCGAGTTTGTTTACATACTTTGTGTTTAATGTATCGTAGGCATACATTTTAAATTTTTCCGTTTCCCCATAAGTGATTTGAAACATCGCGTTTCTAAACCAAATAAATCTCTTTTTTGAATCATCCTTTATGCCCTGGCCATTATTCAGTGGTTGGCTCACGTATGCGAAAACCTGGGTAAAGTTTTCCGGGTTATCGTCTTGAATACCTGTAAATTTTTGAAAAGCCGCAGCCATAAATGAAAATTTTTGCTGAGCGATACAACCGTCTTTCAAAGTCACAGAATCTTCAATTTTGCCTTCATCCGCATCGGTTTCTTTGACATATTTCTTTTTAATGGTAAATTTTTTATACGTACCGATAGATAAATGGCCAATTGTAATTAAGCCGGAACTATCCGCAGTATCGGTATAATTTTTATTTGAGCCATTTTTCTCATACCCAATGGAATAAATAACTTTTGGGGCAACACCATGAATGATGATTTTACCTTCATTGCCATTGCATGTAGTTGGATGGGTAAAACTAATTGATGGCTGTGCAATTAACTTGATAGAAAAGATACAAATCAAGAGAATAAATATAGTGTTTTTCATAAATCAGTTATTAATGCCTACTCTCCACCCTTTTCGGCTTCCGGGATGATTGAGACTTTCAATCATGTTGTAAAAATAGGTTGCAGCCCAGGCCATTCTCAACCGTATTTTCCCCGGAAAGCATAGCGTATTTTTCCCGGTAAGTTTTGGGGAAAATACGGTTGCTATCCTTCAAAAAATGTTGCAGCTTGCAGAAGATTTATTACTAATTTCAATAAATCATTTAATCACATTTAAAACAAATTTTATGAGTAAAATCAAGGTTCAAAAAATCAAATCATTTTCAACTGAAGCTATACATAATTCCAAAGAGTATCCCATTAGTATTGTAAAAGACGCCATCAAGAAACATGTAAAAAGGCTGAAGGATGCAAAAGTGAAATTATCAAATGAGTTTTATGCGCTTAAACTTGAAAAGAAAGCCATCCAGGAATTTCTTGATAACCCGGAAACAGCAAACCTGGTTGCTTTTTTTGGAGTGGACCCGGAAGATAATAATGGTACTGTATTTATTGCAAGTTTGAATTCAAAAGGTAAGGTTGTAAAGGATGGAACGGTATATCATGCACGTGAACGTTGGGATAAAGTTTTCGGCACTGCCGCAGATGTGGATACAAATCCAGGCTCACTTGACAAAGTATTTCCATAAATAATATATATTGCTTTGAAATAACCAGAACGTTGTTATGTTCGAAGCATATATAGGCCTATTGCTGCTTTGCTTATGCGTGTATCTGATTAACCGCAAAAAACTGCCTTCCTATTTCATTTATTTAGGATGGTTGATAGTGGCCGTTTTACTTACTGAGGTTGTAAGTCGGTATATAGATTCGATTGGAATAAACACTAACCCTTTGGATCATTTATACCAATTGCTTGAAATATGGTTATTGTCTTTGGCATATTATCATGTGTTGAAAAATAAAAAGATAAGAAAAATAATCATTACAGTACTGGTTTTAGTTTCAATAGTTTATCCGGTATCATCATTTTTTTTAGAAGGGATTTATAACGATTGCATACTTAGTTATTTGCTCAATGGTATATTGATCATTTCCCTGAGCCTGGTATTTTTCCAGGAATTGTATAATGATGAAAACCCGGAAATGAATATATTATCGCATGGTTTTTTTTGGATTAATTGTGGCAACCTTATTTACTATTCCGGATCATTTTTCCAAATGGGTTTGAACACGTATATCCGGGATTTCAACCCGGAGTTGGCTGCACAATTAAAATCAATTGGCCATGTTTTAAATTATTTTTTATATGCCACTTACCTAATTGGGTTTTTATGCATAAAGAAACAGAAGTCATAATTGTTATTGTTTCAGGAACAATCATTTTATTATCATTGTCTATCCTGGTAATTCTGTTTACTGTAAAACATAGGCGAAATATTTTGCAGCATAAAACTGAATTATTAAAAGCAGAGCTTGAAATACAGGAGCAAACATTCAATACAATCAGCCGGGAAATTCATGATAATGTGGGGCAAATATTGAGCCTTGCAAAAGTACAGTTGAATATTATTGACCAGGGCGACACATTGAATAAGGAATTGCTCGCTGATGCCAAAGACAGCGTGAGCAAAGCGCTTGGCGATTTGCGTGATATTGCCAAAAGTTTAAATACGGAACGTATCCAATTATCAAGCCTCCCCGAAATAATTGTACATGAAGTGCAACGATTAAACCGTGCAGGGCTTATTCACGTTTCATTTCATTGCGAAGGAAAAGTGC
>CAYXHX010000160.1:0-5601 GCA_964464835.1 uncultured Chitinophagaceae bacterium
ATCCTGCATTTTTTCAGCAATTTTTTGAGTTCCTTTTACACCAAATATTTTATTTGCTAATTTATTCGCCGACCTGCTAAAATTAAAATTCACAATTTCTTTATTTGGTACGATGAATTTTTCATCAACCTGTAAAAACCGAAATAAGCCGCTCATTGTGTCATCGAAATTATGGATAAGATCTTCGGCAAAAATAATTTTAATATTGCTATCTTCAAATCTTTGACCATAAGTTTTTAAAATATCTGTGTACATCCCGGCCTGTATGTATGTTCGTAAACGTGCGCCATCATCTGTATGATCTTCGTGGCTTTTTGCCCAAAGAGCTGCGCCTTCATTTCCTTCCAGAGAAATATGTCCATTTGAAATCTGGTTCTTATTTATTTCAATAGCTTCCCTGAAAGATTTTGTTTCTGTGCCACGGCCATGTTGCATACGCCAACTTGAAAATGCCCTGTCAACGGGATTACGAAAACAAAAAATTAAACGAATACCGGGGTAATGCATTTTTATCCTATCTGCAACAAATGGCAGGAAAGAATAACTTGGAGTGGTTTCACCAATTGCCTTCTCCTTTTTTGCTTCCTCAAAAAAGGTTTCATAGAAAGCCATGCCTTTTTCGTAATGCAAACTAAAAAAACGGGTTTCTTTTATTTTAGAAGTATAAATATCCGGATGCTGGCCCAGGTAATAATGCAAAGAGCTCGAAGAGCATTTTGGCGGACCGGCTACTATGAAATTTGGATGCATATTGTATAAATTATTTTTCTTTTAAATCATTTCGGCATAGCCATTTTTCGTTGCCCAATTTTTCACTTCCTCAAAATTGTCAATCATATTTTCAAGGACCGGTGAATTTAGCCTTTCTGTTGCAGGTGGGATATGCGCATGATGAACACCCAGGAAATCAAAAATATTTCCAGTCATTTCTTCCCAATTCACGAAATCTGCATAGTCAATTTTCAAACAATTCTTGCCGGCAGCAATGGATTCCAGTTTATTTGCCCACTTTTCCGTTTCTTTCATTTTTGCTGATAAAAGTCGCAAATCTACATGTAATTTTTTTGATGCATGTTGATCTGATCCTGTTTCATTGTGGTACACCCCGCTTTCTCTTGCTTTCATATCTGAAAGTACATTTCTTAATATGTTCTTTCGGGTAAGTAAAATGATTTTCACCTGATTTTTTTCCAGGTAACGCATAATTCCGGGCATATACAAAATATGCTGGTACATCATTTTAAAACCAACAGCTTTGTAACCCGTTTCCTGATTGTTATAAAAATTATTCATAAATCTCCGGAGCCGTAGAACAACATTGGGGAAATTGATTAAGTAATTTATTTTATTACCCAATATTTTTATTTTCCAAAAAGGGAATTGGCATTCAGTATGATAAATTTTACCTTGAAAATAAAATAATTCTCCTGCACAAAAAATCTGTGGATGATTATCCAATGTTTTTACCAAAACAGTAGAGCCGGATCTTGGTAAAGTAATAATTACAAATTTTTTCAAATTGTTGTGCATATTAAATCGTTTCTGTGAAAGGCAATTCTTCATTCTCCAATTCTTTCTTCTTTTTTCCCTTTTTACCCTTCATCATTTTCATCAGTTGTTCCTGTATTGGTGCAAAATCTTTCCCCAATAATTTCGGTTTTTTGAAAAATGCATAGCCAAAAAATAATCCAAGTATGCCGCAAAGTATAGAGAAAGCAATAATTTCATCATGCACCAACAGCATCACCAGGAAGTAAATAGTATATGCAGGCGGAACAATACATACGGAAAGCAATAGCCCATTTCCAAATGGATGTAAAATTAACTTTTGCCATTGGCTTTTAAATACCCTGTTACGGATTGTTAAAATCATAGAAAGATAATTTTGAACAGATGCCAATGCAATACCCCATGAAATACCGATTAAACCCCAATAATGCCCTATCCAAATACCAATAGCCAGTGCAATTAAATATTGGAATTTCCTGTTGGCATTTTTATAAATCAAATTCCGTACTCGCATCAATGCATCTGCTACTTTCGTTGATATCCGAAAAGGTAAAGTGAGCAATAATATTTGCATGGGCACAATGGCTTCGGACCAATGATGGCCAAGCAAAATATATACAATAGGTTTTGCAAAAGCTATGGAAAAAAAGCTAATGGGCAATAACATGGAATTGGAAAAGGAAAGGCCTTTTGAGAAGAACCGGAATAACACACTATCATCATCCCCAATCTTTACCATAGAAGGAACCATTAATTTTTGCACCATATCACCGAGATACCTGACAGGTAAACTGGTAATCCTGTAAGCGCGGTCAAAAACACCGAGCACACTTATGGGTACTAATTTTCCAATAAATAATGTAACACCAAAATTGTTTAAATAATTATTGATGCGTACCAAAGTGAGGCCCATACCATAATTGAATAAATCTTTCCAATGTTTTAAAGTGGATCCCACTCTCACGGGCAATGGTTCATAAAACCAAACCATAATACTTTTTGCAAAAAAATAAAAAAGTAATGACCAAATCATTGCCCAAACACCATAACCATAAATTCCAAGCACAACACCCAATACGTTACTTGCCAACATGCTCAAGCCATCGCAAATAAAAATTTCTTTGAATTTAAATTCTTTCTGCAGCAGGTTCATAGAAGAAGAACCAAATGAAAGAAAGAAAAAAAGTAATCCAACCACACGCAGGATTAAAGTAAGCTGCGGTTCCTTGTAATATGCAGCGATATAAGGTGATGCAATGTAAAAAATAACATACATTAATGAAGCAATTAAGAGGCTGAAAAATAATGCCGCATTTTTATGCTGCGGTTCCACCACTCGTCTTTGCAATAAAGCATCACCCATTCCCGCTTCAGAAATGGAGGTTACAAAGTTGAGAAATGCATTTGCCAAAGCGAAAAGACCAAATGCCGTTTTTGAAACATACCGCGCCATGACTGCATAAAAAATAAATTGCGAGCCGACAATTACAATTACATTCAATAATTGCCATATTCCTGATTTTACTAAGACTTTCTTATTTGACATAATCAGGTATTATTAAAAATTTTTCCGGCCAGGTTTTTAAAACCATGTTGATCAAAATATTTCCTCCAGGATTCATCAAGTTTAATTGCTCTTTTATCAAAACGTTTTGGAGTGCCTCCCAATGTATGATCGTTGGAAAGTTCCATATACCTTGGTGTTTCAAAAGATTGCATGTTGGTAAAAGAAAATATTTTTCCTAATTCTTCCCCGGTTTTTTCTACAAGGTTTTCATAATGAATTGTAATCACATCTTCTTTTGGAATAAATTTTAAAATTGCAGTTGCAAATTTTTTATAAACCCATACTTTATATAAATCCTTAAAAGATACTTTTATTTCATTCTTTTCCCTGCTCTTTTTTTTAGAGAAGGCAATGCCGCGTATATCTCTCGTTAAAAAAATAAATTTAATGGGTATTCCCTTTTTCATTTTAAATAAAGCCAATGCCTGGATGGGCAATTTTGTGGAATCAACAATAAATTTTTTTTTGGTGAATACATCCACTTCCCGGTACAAATCGAATACATTCTCTGCAATTTGTCGTGACCGGCCTGATTGAATTTTGTGAAATATTTTTTTCTTAAAAATGCCCGGTGCAATCCCGAAAGCCAGCGAATAAAATGAAGAATATGGCCAGTTGATTTTTGTTTCAATTTCTTTGGATGCGGAACTTATTAATATTTTCTGCAACACTTGTGACCAAAAGGTGCAATTTTCAAGCGCTTCCCCGCAAGAACAATTCCAACCCCACTTTTCGCCGGGGCCTTCTTTCAAGATATGGTTTTTAAGCATAGCGACCTCCCCCAATGAAACTGCTTCATTAGATTTTGATAAAATATTTTCCAGCAATGTAGAGCCGGATCTTTTATCAGAGATTATATACAATATCGTAGGGTTTTCAACCATGCAATTATTCACAGCAACTAAGCTTTAAAAATAAATTGGCCATTTAAAATTTGATCCATCTTATCTTTTTCTTTGATCATAGCCAGGTCATTCGATAGTTGCTTTTTATTTTGATTATAAATTTTATTTTCTTTTAAATAATTGTCAATTTGAATGGATGGTGGTAAATCTGAAAATGATAAAATATCACGAATAATTTTTTCCGGCAATTCCACAAAATCTTCATACGCAACAGTCATACACGGAACCTGGTATTGTATAATTTCAGTATTGGTTATTTCCTGTATTTTTTTGTATTGCAATGCTGCCAGTAAAAATGGATGTTGTGCATTGGCATTGGCCCACGCTTCTTCTTCTTTTGTATATGCGCCCAACCACCAAAGTTGATGAGCGCCTTTATCCTGCCAAAAATCTACTTTCAGCCAGGATTGAATCGTATAAAAAGGGTCACGGACAATATTAATAAAAATCGCATCCGGGAAAATACTTGTAAGATACCCAATTCTTGATGGGCCTGTAATCTTAAAACTCAACCTGCTTCGGCCCTGGTATTCTACTATTTTAGAAAAAAAATCCCGTATCATTTTTACTTCTTCCCGAGAAGCTTTTTCATTTAATAAAAATCCCCTGGAAAAATCAATCCTGTTCCCGGTAATTTTTTCCCAGAAATTGTATGCTTCTACAGGCTTGAAAATAAATTTATTAAAAAAAGATACTTTGTTCAATTGTGGTTTTTGCCCATGGATATGCCAGCTTTTATTTTCGAAAAGCCGGCGTAAATAATTGATAGAAGTTGATCCCGGAAATTTGTCCTGGTAATTGGAAGGCCAGGCAAGTTGTTCATGACGAAAAATTATTTCAGATATAACAGTTGAACCCGATCTGCCGGAGCCTATAAAAACCAAAGGCTTCGTAAGTGTCTTCATTTGTTCTATTAATTTATCCTTTACATACTCCACGGGTATTTACCATAAATAACATCTCTTTAAAATATGTTTCTATTAATCTTTTGAAAACATTTTTTTCAAAATAGATTTACTTTTTTTCTCTTCATAATATCCATAGCCATAGCCTTTACCATAACCATAACCGTATCCATAATTATACCCCGCAATTTTCTTAACATCATTCAAAATAATATTCAAACGTTTCAGGCGATTATTGATATACAATTCTTCTACCAGCTTAATCTGGCGCTTGAAGGTATATTTCTGGCGTACTACATAAAAACTCAAATCACTGAACTGCCCAATAATCAAGGCATCTGTAACAAGGCCAACTGGCGGGGCATCTACAATTACATAATCAAAATTTTCCCGCAGGTAAGTAAAGAGTTCGGCGATTTTCGGGTTTGTAATCAATTCTGAGGGGTTTGGCGGAATGGTGCCCGAACTAACTAAAAAACAATTTTCATGAATGTTCGTTGATTTGATAATGGAACTAATCGGCACATTCGTTACGATATAATTAGTCATTCCATTTTCATTGCTAATGCCAAGCGCTGAAGAAACTTTTGGTTTACGCAAATCCATTTCTACAATTACAACTTTTTTCCCTGAAATTGCAAGGGCACTTCCCAAATTGATTGCAATAAAAGTTTTACCTTCTCCACTCATACTGGATGTCATCATCACCACTTTA
>CAYXHX010000160.1:5611-6118 GCA_964464835.1 uncultured Chitinophagaceae bacterium
AATAGCTGTTCTCGAATCCCGGGATACAGCAATTACATCATCTGATTTATTGTGATTGATTTCTGCTACAACAGGAACACTTGTTTCATTATTGATATCTGCAGGTGTTAATACCTTATTATTTAATAATTCTTTGAAGAATAAAACAGCAGATGGAATGAGGCATCCCAAAATAAACGCGGACAGGTACAATATCAACCCACTTGGCCAGTATGGCAATGGGTCGGCTTGTGGTGCATCTATAATACGGATGGGAGAAATATTATTATAACGAGAAACCTCAGTTTGCTCTTTTGTTTGTAATAGATAGGTGTATAATCCTTGTAACACTGCTTGTTGGCGTGCATAATCTAAGTACACCCGTTGTTGTGTCGGCACTTTTTGAACGGAGTAATCTACGATATTATTTCTTCTTTTTAAATCAGCCTGATTTACTTCCAAACCTTTTAAAAAAGTTTTCATCATTTTCAACAGGTCGCTTCTTTGTTGTGAAAGTTGAATGTCAAT
>CAYXHX010000161.1:0-6114 GCA_964464835.1 uncultured Chitinophagaceae bacterium
AAACGTGCCAATACCGATGTGTTGATTATTGACGCATCCAAAGGTTTTGTAAAAGAAGGAAAGAATAACAAACTAAGAGCATCAGACATTAAACGCATTGCCGACACCGTTCGTGACCGTGAAACACACCCCAAATTTTCAAAAGTTGTAACACGAGACGAAATCAGAGAGAATGAATACAACCTAAATATTCCACGCTATGTGGATTCTTCTGAAAATCCCGAAAGTTGGGACATCTACGCTTCAATGTTTGGCGGTATTCCTGAAAACGAAATTGACGACTTGCAAATATTTTGGGAAGCATTTCCCAAACTTCGAGAAACACTTTTTGCCCAAAACTCACCTGTTAACTCAAATCTGATTGCCAGCGACATCAACTCAGCAATAAAGGAACACAAAAGCGTTCAAGCTTTTGTAAACGGTTTCAATATAGCCTTTGCAGATTTTGGCAGTTACTTGAAAACCGAATTATTGACCAACATATTAACCGTAAAAATCAACAGAGAAAAAACGGTTTTGAGTGACGACATATTTAAGCGATTAGAAAACATTAAACTGATTGACAAATATGAAGCCTACCAATTGTTAGACAATGAATGGGGCGTAATCAATGTTGATTTGGAGATAATACAAACGGAAGGGTTTGAAGCCACCAAAACAGTTGACCCCAACATGGTAACTCGTAAAAAAGACGGAGTTGAACAAGAAGTGCAAGACGGTTGGATGGGTAGAATTATGCCGTTTTTATTGGTGCAGGAAACCTATTTGAAAGATGAGCTAAACAGCTTGAGAGCCAAAGAAAACCGATTGCAAGAAATTACCGCTGAATTGGAAGAACGCTTAGAAAACCTAAGCGAAGAAGACAAAGAAAGCGAAGTAGTAAACGAGGCACAAAATGCTTTTGTAAATGCCCAAATCATAAAAGAAGCCAAGCAAATCAAAGCCGAACAAAAGAAAGGTCTTGAAATAGAAACCGATTCTTTGGAAGACGTTATTTTAAAAGCAGATGCCTTGATAGCCGAAGAAAAAACGCTAAAAACCCAACTGAAAACCCAAGCCGCTGCACTTCATTTAAAAACCAAAGAAACGATTGAAAACCTGACAGACCAACAAGTATTTGAATTACTGGAGTTAAAATGGATTGTTCCTGTGGTTACCTCATTAAACAACTTACCTGAAACCATCATCACTACACTTACCAACAAAGTGCAGACATTGGCAAGCAAATATGCCATCACTTATTCCGATGTAGCCAAAGAAATTGCAGCAGCCGAAAGCACCTTAGCCACCTTGATAGGTGACTTGCAAGGAAATGAGTTTGACATGAAAGGTTTGAACGAATTAAAAGCATTAATGGTTAATGGTTAATTGAAAATGGTTAATGCGAAAATTGAAATGAAAATGGCTAAAACAAAAACAAATCCCGAAGTTCGTTTTGCTGGTTTTGCAGAAGATTGGATTCCTTCTAAATTGGGTAATATTGGTGAAGTAAAAATGTGCAAGCGAATTTTCAATAACCAGACTTCACCTAAAGGAGATATTCCATTTTATAAAATTGGAACTTTTGGCAAAAAAGCAGACTCATCCATTTCAAACGAACTTTATCAAGAATTCAGGCACAAATATCCGTTTCCTAAAGAAGGTGATATTTTAATATCCGCATCAGGAACGCTTGGAAGAATTGTTGTTTATAATGGCTTACCCGCATATTTTCAAGATTCAAATATTGTCTGGCTAAACCATAATGAATCGAAAATTTTAAATGAATTTCTCTACTACATATATGGAAATATCACCTACGAATCAGAAGGTGGGACTATACAAAGGTTATACAATAGTATAATTCTCAATGCAAGATTTTCATTTCCTGAAAACAAAGACGAACAAACCCAAATCGGCAACTTTTTTGAAAACATAGACAAGCTAATTACCCAACACCAACAAAAACACAGCAAGCTCAAAGCACTTAAACAAGCAATGCTTGGCAAAATGTTTCCCAAACAAGGGCAGCTTGTTCCAGAGATTCGATTTAAAGGGTTTGAGGGGAATTGGATTAAATATAATTTGGAACAGGTTTCTCCAATAAGAGGAGGTTTTGCATTTAAAAGTAATGAATTCAAAAAAGAAGGTGTTCCAATATTAAAGATATCTAATATTCTTCCCACAGGTGAAGTTGGAGGTCGTTTTGATTTTTACGAAGAACAACAACAAGATGAAAATTTCCTTTTGCCAAATAATTCTGCTGTTTTAGCTATGTCAGGGGCAACAACTGGAAAGGTATCAATCCTAAAAATTAATCATAATGAGAAAGTATACCAAAATCAACGAGTAGGATACTTTCAGAATAAAGGGGTAGTTGATTATAGCTTTATTTCAGTTTTATTTAAGTCCGCCCTTTTTAGTGACAAAATGAGATCGGTTTTAGTTGCAGGTGCACAACCTAATGTATCACCAAAAGAAATTAATGCATTTGAGTTTTATATACCTAATAGTAATGATGAACAAAAGAAAATTGGAATATATTTTAATAATCTTGAAGAGTTAATTAGGAATTATAATCTTCAAATCACCAAACTACAAAACATCAAAAAAGCATTTTTAGCCAAAATGTTTATTTAATAATTAACACGGCATGACATTTACAACAGAAGCAGCATTTGAAGAAGCATTGATACAAGTTCTTTCCAACAAAGGTTGGGAAAAGGAAGTGTTGAAACGCCCTACTGAAAAAGATTTGCTCCAAAATTGGGCAAACATATTGTTTGAGAACAACAGAGGCAAAGACCGCTTAAATGACTTTCCACTCACCGAAGGGGAAATGCAACAGATATTGGAGCAGATTAATGCTTTGCGAACTCCTTTAAAACTAAACGGTTTTATCAATGGCAAAACCGTTTCCATAAAAAGAGATAACCCGGATGATACCTTACACTTTGGCAAAGAAGTAAGTTTAAAAATTTACGACAGATTAGAAATTGCAGCAGGGCAAAGCCGTTACCAAATTGCACAACAACCCATTTTCTCAACCAAGTCAAAAATATTAAATGACAGACGTGGCGACATCATGCTTTTAATCAACGGTATGCCGCTTATACATATCGAATTAAAACGAAGCGGTGTTTCGGTGAGTCAGGCCTGTCATCAAATCGAAAACTATTCCAGAAGTGGCGTTTTTTCGGGCTTGTTTTCGTTGGTTCAGATTTTTGTGGCTATGGAGCCCAAAGAAACGGTCTATTTCGCCAACCCTGGACCCGATGGTAAATTCAATAAAGATTTTTATTTCCATTGGGCAGACTTTAACAACGAGCCAATAAACGATTGGAGTGATATTGCGTCTTCGTTATTGTTTATTCCAATGGCTCACCAGTTAATTGGTTTCTACACCGTAGCAGACAGTAACGATGGTGTTTTAAAAGTAATGCGGAGTTATCAATACTTTGCTGCCAATGCTATTTCAGATAAAGTGGCCAAAACCAATTGGAAAAGCAAACATGCTTTAGGCGGTTTCATTTGGCACACTACAGGTTCGGGCAAAACCATGACCAGTTTTAAGTCTGCCCAACTCATTGCCAATTCGCAAGATGCTGACAAAGTAATTTTCTTGATGGACAGAATTGAGCTTGGCACACAATCCCTGAAAGAATATCGTGGATTTGCTGATGAAAATGAAGATGTGCAAGCGACCGAAAATACAGGCGTTTTGGTTACGAAACTCAAAAGTTCTGACCCTGCCAATACCTTGATTGTAACTTCTATCCAAAAAATGAGCAACATTAAAGATGAAGATGGCGGACTAAATGCTCACGACATTTTGCTCATGAATAAAAAGCGAATTGTTTTTATTGTAGATGAAGCACATCGTACAGCCATGGGGATAGAGATGCTTCCATTAATAAAAAAAACTTTCACATCTGCCATTTTCTTTGGATTTACAGGCACACCTATTTTAGGTGAGAACCAAAGACATTTTAATACTACAACCACCGTTTTTGGTGATGAATTGCACCGATATAGCATTGCAGACGGTATTCGTGATAAAAATGTTTTGGGTTTTGACCCATACAAAATACTTACTTACAGAGACCGTGATTTGCGATTAGCCGTTGCTTTAGAAAAAGCAAGAGCTAATAATGAAGCAGAAGCATTGGCAGCCCCACGGAAAGCCAGCGTATTTAATAAATACATGACCAGAGTTAGAATGGCTGGTCATGTTGATGCTTCAGGTCGTTATGTTCGGGTAATAGAAGATGAGTTGCCCACTTCACAATATGAACGTGATGAACATTTTGAAAAAGTAGTGGAAGACATTTTGAGCAATTGGATTGTGCTGAGCCAAAACGGAAAATTCCACGCCATTTTTGCCACAAGCAGCATAGCAGATGCAATACATTATTACCGTTTATTTAAAGCAGAAAACCAGAGCTTAAAAATTACTGCATTATTTGACCCGCACATTGACAACAATGGGAATGCGGCCTACAAAGAGGACGGACTTGTAGAAATAATGACCGACTACAACCAACGCTATGAGCAAGATTTCAGGCTTGCTAATCATGCCAAATTCAAAAAAGACATTGCTGCAAGATTAGCCCATAAAGCACCTTATCTAAGAATTGAAACAACACCCGAAAAGCAAATTGATTTATTGATTGTGGTTGACCAAATGCTGACGGGCTTTGACTCCAAATGGATAAATACGCTTTACATGGATAAGGTGCTTCAATACGAAAATATCATTCAAGCATTTTCGAGAACCAATCGCCTTTTTAAATATGAAGAAAAACCATTCGGAACAATACGCTATTACCGCATGCCCCATTCCATGGAGCGAAACATCAATGATGCTATAAAATTGTATTCAGGCGACAAACCAATCGGGCTTTTTGTGGAGCATTTAGATGCCAATCTCAATTCCATGAACTTTGTTTTTGAACAAATCACTCAATTGTTTCAAACAGCAGGAATTGACAATTTTGAAAGACTTCCTGATGATTTATCTGAAAGAGGACGGTTTGCCATACTTTTTAAGTCGTTCAATAATTACTTAGAAGCAGCAAAAATTCAGGGCTTCAATTGGAATAAATCAACATACAGTTTCGGAAAAGGAAAAAACAAAGTAACCATTGAAATGGCTTTGGACGAAAATACCTACTTGATATTGGCACTTCGTTACAAAGAACTATTTGGCACTGGCGGTGGCGGTGGTGGCGGTGATGTGCCTTATGAGATTGAAGGTTACTTGACCGAAATAGACACTGATAAGATAGATTCAGACTACATGAACTCTCGATTTGACAAGTTCATTAAGGAACTTAAAAAAGGAGATGTTGACCCAACTGAATTGCAAAACACTTTGGACGAGTTGTATAAATCATTTGCAACATTAACACAAGAAGAACAGAAATACGCAAACCTGTTCATTCGTGATGTTCAAACAGGAATTGCAAATCTTGAAACCGGAAAAACTTTTAGAGAATATATCACAGAATACGAATTCAACGCAAAGAATGACCAAATAAAGAAAATCTCAACTTTACTCGGACTTGACGAATCAAAACTCCGTTCACTCATGTCTTCAGGCCTGACAGAGACAAATATCAACGAATACGGGCGTTTTGACGAATTAAAAAATACGGTTGACAAGGACAAAGCAAAAGCATATTTTGAAAAATTGGAAGGGACAACCATTCCTGCTTTCAAAGTAAATATCAGAGTTCACAATTTGTTACAAAAGTTTATAATTGAAGATGGTTTTGACATTGAATAACATATTGCCCACGCATTTGCAAGCACATTGCCAAAGCCGCACAAGCCAACGCACAGACCAAAGCTTTGTCAAAGAGCTTGCAAAGCCAACGCAGGAAAAAATTGTTTTTAAAAAATTTCCAACGCTTCAAAAAAATAAAAAACGCAACGCACAGCCGACACGACAATGACACAGAAACTCAAAAATGACAATGGTTTGCAAGGACAGATGATAAGAACCACTGGCTATAACACGGTATTGCCAAAATGGCGGCAGAAGTGCATCTATGGAACATTTGTGCAAGGTTCAACAGTTGTACTTCTATTGAACTTTAGTGCTAATAATCCGCCACTTCGGCAATACCCAAA
>CAYXHX010000162.1:0-6095 GCA_964464835.1 uncultured Chitinophagaceae bacterium
AATTTTAAAGCATTGAGATGTGCCAAATGATGCATGTCTGTACCAAGTAAATCAACCATTTTCTGTTCGAGTATACGGTCGGCAGTTTTTTTAACTGACTTTCCATAATAGCCCAAAATTGACAGGAGGTTTACCTGTAAAAGGCAACCCAAATCCACAAAGCGTTCATACATCTCAAACCTGGCATGATAATAATTATATCGTTCGGGATGTGCCAATATGGGCTGATAGCCTTTCATTCTTAATTTAAAAATCAACGGCTCAATATTCGTTGATGGCGCTATATAAGACATTTCAATAAGGATATATTTGTCCCCGAAAGTGAGCAAAGGCTTATTACTGTCCACTAATTTTTCCATATCCACATCTACCATGTATTCAGCTGCTGCTTCAATTTTCATATCAATATTTTGCAATGCCAATTCCTTGCGAACCATATCCAATTTTGGCAAAATAGTGCCAGGCGTATTGGGATAAACTTCTGCAAGAATATGAGGCGTACAAATGAGTTTGTGATATCCTAAATCTTGTAATGAACGAATGAATGCTATAGATTCCTCCAATGTTTTCAATCCATCATCAAGGCCGGGCAATAAATGCGAATGCATATCCACGCCAATAAAAGAAAGGTCGGGTAAATCGGGTTTACGTTTAAAGAAGTTCAACATTTTCACGGGTTATTTTCAAAGCGCCGAAGGTAATGAATTTTCTCCGGGTAGTGAAGTGCCGTCATACATTGTATAAACAGAATTATTGCTTTTATATTCCGGTACAATCAGTTTCATCAATTTCACCACAGCAGTATCATCATTATTTGTTGCAAGATGAATAAGTTCCTTTAACCGCACTGCAAACAATGCATTATCCTGTTCCTGTACTTTATTGATGAGAATTTTTTGATGGTGGGTTTTTAATACTTCTTCATCTTTATTCAATAATTCCTCATACAATTTTTCGCCGGGCCTGAGGCCTGTAAACTGTATGTTTATTTGTTTTCCCGGTTCATGGCCGGCGAGGCGAATCATTTTTTCTGCAAGATCCAAAATCTTCACAGGCTCACCCATATCAAAGAGAAATACTTCACCGCCATTTCCCATGGTAATTGCTTCGAGTACCAAAGAACAGGCTTCCCGTATGGTCATAAAATACCGGATCACTTCCGGGTGCGTTACAGTAACCGGGCCGCCATTTTCAATTTGTTGTTGAAAACGCGGAATAACAGAGCCATTGGAGCCAAGTACATTCCCAAACCGTGTGGTGATAAATTTTGTTTTATTTGTGCCGGTATTATTAAGGTGATAAATTTTTGAAGAAAAATTATTTTTAAAAAAAATACTATAACCGTAATGCAAAGCATGGCAATACATTTCTGCAATCCTTTTTGATGCACCCATAATGTTGGATGGATTGATGGCTTTATCCGTAGAAACAAATAAAAACCTTTCCACTCCATAATATTCAGAAAGTTCTGACAGCACCATTGTACCCAATATATTATTCCTTACGGCTTCGGACGGATGGCTTTCCAGCATCGGCACATGCTTGTATGCGGCGGCATGAAAAACAATTTGAGGTGTATATTGAATAAATATTTGTTCCACCGCATGCCTGTCTTTAATATCACATAAAACAATTTTCAGGTTGTCACTTTTTGGAATTTTTTGTTGCATGTCATATTCAATAGAATACAAACCGGTTTCCAATTGGTCACAAAGAATTAATGTATCGGGCAACATATCCGCTACTTGTTTGGCCAATTCACTTCCGATAGAACCGGCTGCCCCAGTAATGAGTATGCGTTTTCCTTTCAATAATTCATTTACCTGTTTATTAAAAAGTTGAATGGGCGGCCTACCGAGTAAATCTTCAATCTTGACCTCTTTTATTTGCTCTTTTGAAAGATGGCCGTGCATCCAGGTTTTCGGTGAAGGAATATTTTTAATTTTAATTTTCCTTTCCAGGCATTTCTCTACCAGGAAATTGACAATTGCAGGATCCGTATTTTCTTTTGCAATCAATAAAATTTGCACAGGCCGTGATTCCAAAATAACATCCACATTTTGATACGGTATGATACGTATATTATCCACTGACTTGCCAATAAACCTGTCATCATTTTCTAACAATGCAACTACCTTATAAGCAGTTTCTGAAATCGTTTCAATTGTATTGAGGAGCAAACCTGCATTTTCTGCGCCACCAAAAATCAGCACCTCTTCCCGTACAATCCCGTACCCGCTTTTATACACATTCTTTATTAATAACCGGTAAGCCGATATGCTGAATGAGGCAATAAAAAAATATACAATCAATGATGAATTGGGAATAAATGTTTTTACAAATGCAATTTCAAGGAAGATATTAATAACAAGCAAAACAATCACGGACAGTGATAATGCATACACAATTCGAAGTATTTCCCGTGTTTCTGAAAAACGAATAATGCCATCATAAGTTTTAAAAATACTAAAGAATATGGCGCATGATAATAATATGATTAATGTGCCATGCCAAAGATCGAGGTTATTGATAAAGACAATATCAAAATTACTCAACAAGAAGTTGGCGATCACAAAAGAAACAATGCAGATACCAAGATCCAAAATAAAAATAGCCCATTTTGGAAGAATGCGCAAACGAATGAGAAAGCTTCTGATCTCTTTCAAATTTTTTTAGGATGGGGTTTTAAAAGCAGTTATTAAATGTTCGTTATGCTTTAATGATTGACAAGATAGTATTAAAAAGTATCCGAAAATAATTTTGCAGGTTTTTTTTCTGAAAATATATTTTATTGAGTTGAATCTTTTCAGGCAAAATTTTTTTTATATAATAAGTTTCCGGGTCTGGCTGTGTTCCTAAAATTGCAGCTTCATCGCGGTACCTGAGTGATGCAATATCAGTGATACCGGGTTTTACAGACAATATTTCCATTTCGGAAGGCGTATAATAGTCAACATACTTTCTCAACTCCGGCCTTGGCCCAACCATACTCATATCACCAATAAGCACATTCCATAATTGAGGCAATTCATCCAATTTCCATTTGCGTAAAAATGTACCTGATCCTGTGATACGATCATCTTTATCTCCTAAAGTCAACAAACTCTTTTCCTGCGAATTCGTTTGCATGCTTCGAAATTTGTACATAATAAAGTTAGTATTATTTAACCCTACCCGCTCCTGCCGGAAAATCGCTGCGCCTTTTGAATCCAATTTTATCACAATAAAAATGAGCAAAAAAACAGGTGACAATATGATTAATAGTAAAAGAGAAATAACAATATCAAAAAAACGAATCATAACTTTTTTTGAATTTCCTCCACAGCCTGTAATACTGTGTGGCAAATACGTTTACAATCTTCTATTTCGAGTTGCGGGTAAATTGGCAGGGAAATCTCATTCTCAAATAATTGATATGCATTGGGGAAATTATTGATATTAAAACCCATGTTTTTAAAAATAGTCAACATAGGCAACGGCACAAAATGTACATTCACTGAAACATTTTTTTCGGCAATTTTTTCAATAACCTTAGCACGCATTTCTTCAGTACAACCTTTTATACGAACAGGGAAAATATGACAAGATGAGGTTTTGTTTTCATCATAAAATCCGGGCAAAATGAATCCAGTGTTTTCCTTGAAGAATGCTGTATAAAAATCAAATATGCGTTTTCTCTTTTTCAATAAACCCGCATCATATTTTCTAAATTGCGCCAAAGCAATTGCTGCAAGTACATCGGGTAAATTTATTTTAAAACCCGGATAAACAATATCATAGCGCCAACCTCCTGCAGTTGATTTCGAAAATGCATCTTTGGTTTGCCCGTTTAAGCTCCACAATCTCAACAAATTATATAAAGCACTATTGTCAAAGGTTTTCGGCATGTTCAAACAAATCACCCCGCCTTCTGCGCTTGTTACATTTTTAACCGCATGCAATGAAAAAACCGTGATGTCAGCACAACTTCCCACTCGTTTATTTTTATATGTTGCACCCAGTGCATGCGCAGCATCGGACAACAATAAAATTCTGCCAAGCTGCTGTTGCACTTCAGTTTCAGAATTGAATATTTGCAATTGGGTATCTTCAGAAATGCAATGAATGATTGAATCATAATCACAAGGCCAACCGGCAAAATCCACAGATATAATAGCCTTGGTTTTTGTAGAAATGGCTTCGCGGATTTTTTGTGGCGAAATCGTACAATCATCCTGTACATCTACCATCACAGGAGTGGCGCCAAGATGCATTACTGCCAATGCTGTGGCGCAATATGTGTATGCCGGGATGATTACTTCATCACCTTTTGTAATACCATACCAATGCAAGCAAAGCATTAAGGCAGAGGTTGCGGAATTCACAGCCAGCGCATGTTTTACACCGGTATAAGCAGCAACACATTGTTCCAATTCCTTCACTTTAGGCCCGGTTGTAATCCAGCCACTGCGCAAAGTTTTTACAACTTCATTGATTACATCATCATCAATATAAGGCGGAGAAAAAGGGATCGGTACATTTTCTGCTCCTGCGTTACTCATGATTATTTTTATTTAGAAAATTGATCTCTTTTAACCATTTTTCAAATACAATTTCTTCATCAAATCTTCTTGAAAAAATATAGGCATTTCGTGCAATGCGGATAGCCGTTTCACTATTCTCTACAAGTTCAATTATTTTTTCAGCCATTGCATTGGCATCATTTTGTGGAACCAGGAAGCCATTGACATTATCTTCGATCAAATAGGAAATGCCTCCAACATTTGTAGAAATTACAGGCAGGCCCATAGCCATAAATTCAATTAGTGATACCGGAGCATTATCAATATTATTTAGAAATGAAAATATCATAGTCTATCGAAAATTGTTTTTTTTGTTCCAGGCTGATATAGCCGGGCAATGAAATTATATCCTGCAAATTTTTTTCTTGGATCATTGCGCAGGTTTCTTCAAGCATACCCTTATTACTTCCTGCCATGACCATTTTAAAATCAGCCAATTTTTTTTGTAAAATATATGCAACCTGCACAGCCATTAAAGGATTGTAAATATCTTCAAATGCGCGCATCCAAATGATGCGTGGGCGAAATGTGTTCTTTTGAATAAATGAATATGCAGAAAGGCCAAGAACGTTTTCAATAACAATAGAATCAATTTGATATTTTTTTAAAACATGCTGTATAAAACCCGAAGGGCAAACTACCAAGTCCGCGCGGAGCAAAGCCTTCATAAAAGGTTTTGCATTTTCCTGCATGCGTTCCGGGATAGAACCGCCGTGTACTATTAAGATAAGTTTTTTATGAAAAAATTTTAATACCCGCGCACTAATTTCCTGCCATAAAAAGCTCGGCCTTGTACCATAAAGCGGCAAAACAGCTAAATCATATCGGGTACGTTTTGAAAATATTGTATGCATTGTATCTGCTAAACGCCTAAGCTTTCCGGTGTGATATGAAGTTTTAATAATGCGTATATTATTTTTCCGGAACAATTCAGCCAATTGATCTGCTGCAGTTCTATACACATTTTTGGAATCATCCTGTTTACTGAATAAACCAACAATTAAAATAGCTTTATGCCTCATTCAATTTTGTAAAACCTCTTTTGACATTTCAAAAGAATCTTCATGTTCCTTTTCTATAAGCCATCCACATTTTTGATAAGCATGTATGGCATGCGGGTTATTTTTTTTTACGGATAAAGCCATTTGATGAATTTGACGCACTCGTGATTCATTTTCAAATTAAGACATCAATAACTCAAACACACAATGCCCGCGGAATGCCGGAAAAACACCAATTACTACAAGCCCCGCTTTTTTATCTTTATCGGAATAATGCGCTTCATTTTTTTTCAGTGTTTTGTTTAAAACAATTTTACGCTGTATATTTTTAAAAATTAATGGGTACATTGGCCGAACTTGTGGATGAAAGATCAACCAGGGCTTTTTACAAACGCCCCAAACCGCCTCCTGCATTGCATTTCGAAGCATTCCACTTGTAGAACCATCTCCGGGAAATTGTGAAATAAATCCACCAACATAGCCGACAATTTTGTCTTCATTTTTTACATGTAACAAAAAACGGTTTGTACCG
>CAYXHX010000163.1:0-6095 GCA_964464835.1 uncultured Chitinophagaceae bacterium
CTGATATTAATGCTTTGTGTGATGAATATTTAAGATTGGCGTATCATGGATTAAGGGCAAAAGATAAAACATTTAATGCCGAAATGAAAACAGAATTTGATGAAACTATTGGGAAAATAAATATCGTTCCACAGGATATTGGAAGGGTGGTTTTAAATTTAATTACAAATGCTTTTTATGCTGTAAATGAAAAGAAAAAATCAGGCGTTGAAAATTATGAACCATTGGTTTCCATTCAAACAAAAAATTATAATGATAAAATTGAAATAACCGTTAGAGATAATGGCAACGGTATTCCTAAAAATATTGTTGATAAAATATTTCAACCATTTTTTACAACCAAACCAACAGGGCAAGGAACAGGATTGGGGTTGAGTTTAAGTTATGATATTATAAAAGCACATGGAGGAGAGATAAAAGTAGAAACGAAAGAAGGTGAAGGAACTACATTTATAATAATATTATCGAGAATTGCAGAGGCGTAGCCTCGACTCTATTTTGTAACAACGGGCTTTAGTCCGTTGGAAAGAAAAATAGAAAAATTAAATGAGAGCCGTAGGCTCGATACATATTAGAACATTCAAAAATTAATTTGCAATTCGTCAGAGGCATAGCCTCAAACATATTATCACAACAGGATTCAGCCCGTACTTTGAAACCCGATAGAAAACTGAGAACCGTAGGTCTCGTCAGTTATAAAAATAAATACCATGGCAAACTCTTGCGCACTAATTTATTTACAACTTGCCTTTGCAGTAAAATAAAAGGTAGCAGGGCTTGATTAAGCATTGCTCGGCAATGTGTAATATGTAAAAAGCATACCCGGAAAGGAAAATAAAAAGAATTCAATAAACATAATTGTAACATGCGGACAATAAAATATATTTACTAAATCAATTCAATCTATTTTTACAAAAGCATTACAATAAACTGCTCTAAGAAAATGAAAAAACTTATACTGCTTATTTTTTTCGGTTGCTTTTTTTCTTTGTGTATTGCTCAAAACTTTACACAAAGTGGCTCACAGAATGTCATCAATTATACTCCGAAAGAATATGGAGCAGTTCAGCAAAACTGGGCAATAGCACAAGATAAACGCGGCATCATGTATTTTGGTAATGGCTCAGGATTGCTGGAGTTTGATGGCGCTACATGGCGGCTTTATCCTTTGCCGAATAAATCCAATGTTCTTTCACTTGCTATTGCAGGCGATGGTAAAATTTATACCGGCGCACAAGGCGATCTCGGGTATTTTTTTGCTGACTCTTCCGGCAAATTAGTTTTTCATTCACTCATCCATTTTTTACCAAACGATAAAAAAGAAATATCTGATGTCTGGAACACTTTTATTTCAAATGGGCTTGTTTATTTTAATACAGGTAATAATATCCTCATCTGGAATAATGACAAACAAAGTTTTAAAATCATTCAAAGCGAAAATGGTTTCCATACCATGTTTATGGTCAATGGAAAAATATATGTGCGTGAATGGAATAAAGGCTTGATGTATGTAAACAATGATTCTATCTCGCTATGCAATGAAGGAGAAAAATTTGCAGAAGAAAAAATTTATGGTATGCTTCCAATGCCCGGTCAAAGCGGAAGCATATTAATTGTTACAAGAACAAAAGGGTTAATGAAATATGATGGTATTCATTTTACACCTTTTCCATCTGCAGCCAATGAATTTATTAAAACCAATTTATGTTACTTGCCAGGTGCAGTTCTTTCTGATGATAATATTTTATTAGGGACTTTAAATGGCGGAGCTATTGTGATAGATACACTTGGAAATGAAGTGCGCAGGTACAATAGGGAAGGCGGCATCATTGATAATGTAATTCAATATACTTTCCAGGACAGGGCCGGTGCAATATGGTTGGCAACCAGCAATGGTATTTCTGGTATTGATTATTCGTCACCTATTGCATGGTTTGATTCAAGAAATAATATTACTACTACGCCCAATGACATAATACTATTTCACAATATTATTTACACGGCAACAAGCGATGGTGTATATTATTTACAACCACATCAGTCAACCTTTCAACTTTTAAGAAACAGCCATACACAATCCTGGTCATTGGCTGATATGGGAAATGAGTTGCTCGTGGGAACATCAGATGGCCTTTTCAAAGTTTACCGCGATCAACTCTTGCCAGTTCGAAAAACAGTGGGTAATGAGTACAATATAAATACTTTAAAAAAATCAATTACACAGCCCAACAGGTTGTATGTTGGCGCTGGCAGCGGATTGTGGGCTATTTTGCAAAATGGAAATTCTTTTACGGATGAAGGCCAAATAATACATACCCAAGACCAATCAACCAGCATTTCCGAAGATGCTGATGGCAGCGTATGGTTGGGTACTTTTTCTTCAGGCCTTTTCAAAGCAAGCTTTCAAAAAGATGCATTTGGAAAAATTCAAATAAAGAATCCTGAGATAACACATTTTGATAAATCAAACGGATTGCAAGGTGGTTTTGTATTTATTCAAAAAATAAATGGCATCAATTATTTTTATACCCCGGACAGTGTGTACACATTTAATGCAACTAAAAAAATATTTTTTTCAGATACGTCAGATAAGATCATCCAAAACTTTTATAAAATCACGAATGGCAATACCATTAATTTTTTTCACCAGGATAATGCAGGCAATATTTGGATTGGCGCAAAAGGCAGACTGTATATGGGTTCTATTCAAAACAATAAGGCACTTAATTGGATTTCAGCTCCTTTTAAAAGTTTTGCAGATGAAGCAATCTACCAAATCTATTCTGAAAACAAAGATGTTACCTGGATTGGAACAGGTTCAGGAATCATCAAATATGATTTCTCAAAGAAAAATGTCAACAAAGATTTTACGGCATTGATCCGGGGCATTGAAACAGACAATGATTCCATTTTCTATTATGGGGAAGGCAAAGATAGTATGTTCATCCATCCAATTAATTTTGCCCACAACTCTTTAAAATTCCGGTATTCGGCAACAAGTTATGAAGGGAAAAATACGAATCAATTCAAAACATTTTTAGAAGGCTTTGATAAAGATTGGTCATCCTGGTCTAAAGAAAATACAAAAGAATATACCAATCTACCTCCGGGGAAATATACATTTAAAGTAAAGGCATTAAATATGCAGGGCATAGAAAGCAGTGTGGATAGTTACTCTTTTGAAATTCTTCCGCCCTGGTACCGCACCTGGTGGGCTTGGCTGATATATGCATTATTGTTTTGCCTGGTAACTTATATATTGATTGGAATTCAACGTAGGCGTGTGCTTGCAAAAGAAAGGCAACAATCGAAGATGCGGGAAGAAAAAATGAAAATTGATGCAGAAGCAGAGCGCCTAAGAAATATTGAACTCATTAGTGAAATGGGAAAAGATATTACTGCATCCCTGTCTATTGAACACATTATAGATACAGTTTATGCGCATGTGAATAAATTAATGGATGCTTCTCATTTCGGAATCGGTATTATCAATAAAGAAAGAAATGCCCTGGATTTTCCTGCTACAAAACAAACCGGGAAAACACTTCCTCCATACAGCTATCAATTGGATGATGCAAGCCGGCTAGCTACATTTTGTTTCAAAAATAAAAAAGAAATTTTCATCAATGATTTTGAAAAAGAAAACGCGTCATATATTACCAACATACCGGAGATCAGCGAGGATGAAAAATTGGCTTCCATTATTTACCTTCCCTTGATTTATAAAGAAAAATCCATTGGCGTAATTACTGCACAAAGCTTTATAAAAAATGCCTATAATGATTATCACTTGAATATACTGCGAAGCCTTGCAACCTATACAGCAGTAGCTTTGGACAATGCGGATGCATACAGGACACTCAAGTCTACACAAGCCCGTTTGATACAATCAGAAAAGATGGCATCTCTCGGCGAACTCACAGCGGGTATTGCACATGAAATACAAAACCCATTGAATTTTGTAAATAATTTTTCGGATGTGAATACAGAGCTATTGGACGAATTGAAAAATGAATTGGACTCTATGGCTATAGAGGGCAATATACAAGTGGCAAAAGAGATTGCTGAAGATAAAATTAAAAATGAAGAAAAAATTAACCATCATGGAAAACGCGCTGATGCCATTGTAAAAAGTATGTTGATGCACTCAAGAAGCAGTACCGAAATGAAAGTTCCAACGGATATCAATTTTGTCTGTGCCGAATATATTCGATTGGCGTATCATGGTATACGGGCAAAAGATAAAAATTTTCATGTAGATCTGCAAAATGATTTTGATACGGCCATTGGAAAAGTAAACATCATACCACAAGATATTGGCCGTGCCATTTTAAATATCATCAACAATGCTTTATATGCCTGTGCGGAACAGGAAAAGGTACAATCAAAAAAAGCGGGCCCGGGAATAACTTATACACCCATTGTAAAAGTGTCTACAAAGAAAAATAAAAACACTATTGATATAAGCATACAAGATAATGGTACCGGTATTCCGGATAATATTATGGATAAAATTTTTCAACCATTTTTTACAACAAAACCGGCTGGTACAGGTACAGGTTTAGGCCTGTCCCTGGCGTATGATATTGTGCATGCGCATAAAGGGGAAATAAAAGTAAGAAGTAAAATTGGAGATGGAAGTGAATTTATTATTCAAATACCTGTATTGATTACGGATGATAAAAATTAGGATAAAAAATTAATGAAAATCCATTTTTGGAATTATGAAAAAATATATATTGATATTTTTTCTTTCAATGGCTATTTACAATGTGTTCAGCCAGCCAGATTTAATGCTGCGTGCTCGCATTGAAATTAATACCATCCTTCAAAAAATAAATAATGAACCAAATGAAGACAAGCGTTTCCAACTCGTATTAAGTATTTATGGAACGCCTTCGGAAGGCTTCCCTGAATTATTGTTTGAACTATACAAACAATTATTATCCATAGGAGAGAAAAAAAATGATCTCATCCTCGAATCAAATGCCTGGAGTTTTGCAGGGCAGGCTTACAGGCTTACAGGTAATTATATCAAAGCATTGGAATGTCATCATAAAGCCATCGCATTAGCAGAAAAATCGGGCAATCCAATGGTGCTTGGATATGCACAAAACCAAATGGCCCATATTTATAAAGACAGGGAAGAGTATGATAAAGCCATCCACTTGTATGAATCAGCTGCTAAGCATATTGCCAAAGGCAATAATGAATTTTTAAGCATGTGGCCTCAAATGAATCTTGGATATGTATTAATGAAAACCAATGATCTCGACTCATCTCTTTATTATTCAAAAAATGCACTTGCTTTAATAACCAAACTTCATATTAACGGGTTCAGTGATTATGTGCTTGCCAATATTGGCAGTGTGTATAGTAAAAAGAATGAAATGGCACTTGCATCAAACTATTTTCAAAGAGCCATCACCTATGCTGTCAACAGCGGTTCGCCACGTTTTATGAATAATACATTCCTTGCAGTAGCTGAACATTTTTATTTTCATAAAAAATTTGATTCATGCATCGTATATGCTAAAAAAGCCATTGATGTAGTACAACAAACCAACGTCAGCAATCTTGCATTGGAACCTGCAAAAATGCTCACGGATATTTACCAGCAAAACAATGCGGATAGTACTTTAAAATATTTAAAAGTATATAGAGCAGCCAATGATAGCCTGTTTAGTACAAGAGCCAACCAACAATTACAAATGATGACATTTGATGAAGATATGCGGCAACGCAATGTGGAAACAGAAAAAATCAGCTATCAAAATAAAGTCAGATCAAATATATTGTTGACAGGGATTGCTATTTTTCTGCTCATTGCCATTATCCTTTATAGGAATAATGTACAACGGAAAAAAGCAAACGTCACTTTAGAAAAAACCCTGGCTGAATTAAAATCCACACAATCACAACTTATCCAATCCGAAAAAATGGCGAGCCTCGGTGAACTTACGGCAGGCATTGCACATGAAATTCAAAACCCGCTGAATTTTGTAAATAATTTTTCAGAAGTGAGTACAGAGCTGGTTAATGAAATGCAGGAAGAAATGGCAAAGGGCAATGGGCAATTGGCAAATGAAATCGCA
>CAYXHX010000164.1:0-6040 GCA_964464835.1 uncultured Chitinophagaceae bacterium
TTTCATTTTCTTGTAATAAGCATTTTCCCAGAGCTTCACCCATCTCTAAAGGAGTCAATCCTATTTTTTTACTAAGTGAAAAAAGTACAATGGTATAATCCCCTTCAAATTCCGGTTTAGTTGCGTTGATTAAAATTTGATCAGTAGGAATTTCAAAATTGTATAATTCTTTTATCGTAGCCTGCGTTGCTGTTTTTATAATTTTGATGATATCCATGTTGCTTATTTATTCCGGCAAATCTAATAAACGCCCGCTATTAATGCTTTTCTTCTGTTTATTTTGTGTGAAATAATAGATCTGCCTTTATTTTTTCAACTAACTTGCCACATTTTATGAAGCAATTGCATCTGCGCTTAAAAGGCGCCATCCTGCAAACCGTGGATTATTTTTATCCAATATTCCGCAAATGGCTGCCATTGCAGACATTCCGCTATGCAGCTTGCGGCGGTTCCAATATGGCGCTGAATATTTTCATTTATTTTATCACATATAATTTTATTTTGAAAAAAGAAATGGTGCATCTCAGGTTCATTACGGTGAGTGCACCTATAGCAGCATATATCATTTCTTTTTTTATTACATTTCCAATAGGTTTTTACCTGAGCATGTATGTAGTATTCCCGGGATCTATATTGCGCAGGCGAATCCGCTTATTCCGGTATTTCGTAGTGGTGATAATTTGTGTATGCATGAATTATATTTTATTGAAATTATTTGTGGAAAAATTTTCGTGGTACCCCACGCCATCCTTGATGGTAACCACAGTGATTGTTGTTGCCTTTAGTTATTTTTCACAACGGAATTATTCTTTCCGGGTAAAATAACTTTAAAAAAAAATTTGCCCTGCTATTTTTTTTATTCCTGAAAGATTGTTTCTTTACAACAATTCATTTTTTATAAAAACAACTTTTATGAGTTTTATTGCAAATATCCATGCGAGGCAAATATTAGACAGCCGTGGTAATCCTACAATTGAGGTGGATGTAATCACAGATTCGGGCACATTAGGCAGGGCTGCCGTACCAAGTGGCGCAAGTACCGGTATTCATGAAGCTGTAGAACTTCGTGATAATGACAAATCGAAATATGGCGGTAAAGGCGTGTTGAAGGCAGTTGAAAATGTGAATGAACATATCAATGAAAAATTGGTGGGAATGCCAATTGATGAGCAGGTGGCGATAGACCATTTAATGATAGAATTAGATGGCACTGATAATAAAAGTAAGCTTGGCGCCAATGCTACACTCGGTGTATCAATGGCTGTGGCCAAGGCTGCTGCGGAAGATTGTGGATTGCCATTATTCCGTTATTTGGGCGGAGTAAATGGTACCGTGCTGCCAATGCCTTTAATGAATATATTGAATGGAGGCGTTCATGCAGATAATAAAATTGATTACCAGGAATATATGATTGTTCCCATTGGAGCCAATACATTCAGTGAGGGCCTGCGCTGGGGAGTAGAAGTTTTTCATGAATTGAAAAAAGTATTAAAGAAAAAAGGATATAGCACAAATGTGGGTGATGAAGGTGGCTTTGCACCTGATATCCAAAGCAATGAAGAAGCCATAGAGACTGTTTTGCAGGCCATAGAATCCGCAGGTTTCAAAGCAGGAAAAGAAATTGGGATTGCTCTGGATGCAGCGAGTAGTGAAATGTATAAAAATGGGAAATACGTTTTTTATAAGAGCAGCAAAAAAGAACTTTCTGCAGATGAAATGGTAGAATATTGGAAAACCTGGGTGAAAAATTACCCGATCATATCAATTGAGGATGGCATGGCAGAAGAAGATTGGGATGGTTGGAAAAAACTGACTGATGCAATTGGGCATCAATGCCAATTGGTAGGTGATGATCTTTTTGTTACCAATACAAAAATTTTACAACGTGGTATTGATAATGGCGTTGCCAACAGCATTCTTATAAAAGTAAACCAAATTGGTACAATCACTGAAACCATTAATGCTGTACAAATGGCGCAACATGCAGGATATACAACTATCATGAGCCATCGTAGTGGCGAAACGGAAGATACCACGATTGCCGACCTTGCAGTAGCTTTAAATTGCGGGCAAATAAAAACAGGTTCTGCAAGCCGCTCCGACAGGCTGGCAAAATACAATCAATTAATTCGTATTGAAGAAATGCTTGGGCCAACCGGCATTTATCCAAAAGGCAAAATAAAATTTGGCAGATAATAGAATTAAATGCTGAATTAGTATGTACCTTTATTCCTGATTACATTTTAATATGAAAAAGGTTTCCCTGTTTGTTGTTGGTGTATTAAAAAATAAATACCTTGTTTCAATACTTGTTTTTGCAATCATCATGCTGTTTTCTGATCACAATAACCTGGTGGGGCAATGGCAACGAAAACAAGAATTGCATACACTCCAGGCTAAAAAAGCCTACTATGAACAAGAAATTGAAAAAACCAAGGCAACATTGGCCGGCCTTGAAAATAATCCGGCAGCCATAGAAAAGTATTCACGGGAACATTTTTATATGAAGAAAGACAATGAAGATCTGTTTATTCTTGACATTGACAGCGGGTTGATAAAAAAGTAATTGCTTTTGCAATATTCAAATAGGTTTGTCGTTTCTATTGAAGTTCACTTGCACCAATATCTTATGAAGTATTTTTTACTTCAAATCAACATTCAATGGGTAACTCTACATTAGAAGACATGCTTCAGTATATCTACAACGAAAAAAACGAAACCGAATCTGCTGCTATTTCAAAGGAAATTCAATCCAATTGGGCGCTCCAGGAAAAATTCAATGTATTGGTAGAAACTGTTTCGAGGTTGCAAAAAACAAGGCTACTGGCACCGCGCCGGGAAACTTTAGAAAGTATTATGGATTATGCTTCCAAAAAAGTGGAAGCATAAAAGGCTCATATAAACCAGGTTTATTTTATTGTAATTTGTTAAATGAAACGTACTGAACGTTATGCTTGTGTGATTTCCTGGTTCGAAGCGCATATACCGGTTGCCGAAACCGAGCTTGAATACCAAAATCCCTTTCAATTATTGGTTTCTGTTATCCTTTCAGCGCAATGCACAGATAAACGCGTCAATCTTACTACACCTGCTATTTTCAGGGATTTCCCGGAAGTACAAAGCTTGTCATCCACCGATTTTGATACCTTATTTCCTTATATAAAAAGTATATCTTACCCAAATAGTAAAACGAAGCATTTAATAGCGATGGCTAAAATGCTGATCCATGATTTTGATGGGAAAGTTCCTATGAATATCCCTGATCTTATGAAATTGCCGGGCGTAGGCAGGAAAACGGCAAATGTAATTACATCTGTCATTGACAAACAACCCAATATGGCTGTAGATACCCACGTATTCAGGGTTTCTGCCAGAATTGGACTTACATTAAAAGCCAAAACTCCCCTGGCAGCCGAGAAGCAACTTGTACAATATATCCCGAAGCATTTAATTCATAAAGCACATCATTGGTTGATACTTCACGGCAGGTATATTTGTGTTGCGAGAAAACCAAAATGTGACATTTGCGGTATTTCACATTGTTGTACCTATTTTAAAAAATATATTGAAAAAAACATAATCCCTGATTAAACCAATTTATATGAAAAAAATATTTTCTGTTTTTTTAGCTATGTTTATTTTTTCCCAATTTGTATTTTCACAACAGCAATCCACAGCCGAGAAAGAAGCAGCGAAAACTGAAGTATGGTCACCTGTACCCAAAATAGTAACCCCCGGAAAAAATTCGCAGGAAGCGCCATCTGATGCGATCGTTTTATTTAATGGAAATAATGTAGATGCATGGGAAACAGAAAATGGCGACCCTGCCAAATGTGAAGTAAAGAAGGGCATCATGACCGTTTTAAAGAATAGTGGCAGTATTAAAACAAAGCAACAATTTACCGATTTTCAGTTGCATCTTGAATGGCGTGAACCTTTGCCAGTTGTTGGTAAAGGACAGGGGAGAGGAAATAGCGGGGTTTTCCTGCAGGAATATTATGAAATCCAGATTTTAGATAATTATGAAAATCCTACTTATTCCAACGGGCAATGTGGGGCTTTATACAAACAATCAATTCCTTTGGTGAATGCTTGCCGGAAGCCCGGTGAATGGCAATCCTACGATATTATTTGGACTGCACCCATATTTAAAACGGATAGTTCAATAGAAAAACCGGCGTATGTAACTGTTTTACAAAATGGTATTTTGATTCAAAATCATGTAGAGGTAAAAGGGAAAACGCTTTGGTCGGGGAAGCCTTATTATGAAGCACATGGGCCAAAATCTATTATGTTGCAAGACCATGGTGATGATGGGGAACCGGTAAGCTTTCGGAATATTTGGATCCGGAATCTATAAGAATATTAAAATTTTGAAATTGCCCGGGTTTTAAATGTATTGAAATCTTATTGATTATTTAAAAGAGAGAAAAAAGCTTTTATATAAGTGCTTGTAATTAAGTAAATTTCTTTATTTTGCGCCGCCTTTATAAGAGCTTAATCATTACCTATGATTTTTAATTCACTGCTATTCGTATATTTCTTTATTGTTGTCACTTCTTTATATTTTATTTTAAAGCATAAATATCGTTGGCCATTACTGCTGATGAGCAGTTGTTATTTTTATATGGCTTTTGTGCCGATTTATATATTGATATTGGGTTTTACTGTAGTGATTGATTATTTCGCAGGTATATATATAGATAAGCATCAGGGAAAGAAACGAAAATGGTTTTTAATTGCCAGCCTTATTGCCAATATCGGGGTTTTGGCAATGTTTAAATATTATAATTTTTTAAATGATAATTTGACCGCAATATTGGGGGATTTTAATATTCAAAATCCTATTCCATATTTATCAATTTTACTTCCCATAGGTTTGTCTTTCCATACATTCCAGGCTATGAGTTATACGATTGAAGTATACAGGGGAAATCAAAAGCCCGAAAGGAATTTTGGAATTTATGCACTGTACGTGATGTTTTACCCACAATTGGTGGCAGGGCCTATTGAAAGGCCACAGAATATTTTACACCAGTTTTATGAAAAACATACATTTAAATATGAACAAGTTTCTGCGGGATTAAAAATAATGTTATGGGGATTCTTTAAAAAAATTGTAGTGGCAGACCGGCTTGCTGTATATGTAAATGCTGTATATGGCAATCCTACGCATCATTCTGCAACTACCTTATTTATTGCAACCGTATTTTTTACCATTCAGCTTTATTGTGATTTTTCAGGATATTCAGATATTGCTATTGGAGCAGCACGGGTAATGGGTTTTAAACTTATGCGTAATTTTCGAAGGCCATTTTTGGGACGTGGCTTTGCAGATATTTGGTCGCGATGGCATTTATCATTAACTACCTGGTTTCGGGATTATTTATATTTTCCATTGGGAGGCAACCGTCGTGGTGTATTGATGCGTATTCGTAACCTGTATATTGTTTACATGATCAGCGGGTTATGGCATGGTGCAAGTTGGAATTTTGTAATATGGGGATTTCTGCATTGTTGTTTCCTGGTTTTGCAAGAAGTGTTCAGGAAACCATTAAGTTGGATTGTGAAGGCATTAGGCCCCACAGCTGTATTTTTTCAAATTGCTGTTCCATTTTTATTAGCATGTGTGGTGAATGTATTTTTCAGGGCAAGAACCATTGCGGATTCCTGGTATATCATTAAGGCCATGTTTACTTTTAAAGGTCAAGGCATCTATCTTGGGGAACCAAAAACGGCATTTTTCTACAGTATTTTTGGTATATTGGCTTTATATGCAGTAGATATTTGCCAGGAATTTTTTCCAAAAGTAAAAATGTTTGGCCATCGAAATGCAGTAGTCAGATATACAGGATATGCCTTGGCAATAACAATTATACTAATGATTGGTGTTTTCAATGGTGGTCAATTTATTTATTTCCAGTTTTAAATATTTCTGATGAATAAAGACATTCTTCGCTTTTTTAAAAACTTATTGATTCTTATTGCAATCATGTTTGTAGTGGATCGGGGGGTGGGTTCAATACTTGAATATTATTTT
>CAYXHX010000165.1:0-316 GCA_964464835.1 uncultured Chitinophagaceae bacterium
AAAATTACATGGTCACCGGCATCCTTTATATTGGTTACCATGGCTGCGGGATTACTTCCATGATCCGGTTCAGTCAATCCAAAACAGCCAAGCCATTCACCACTTCCCAATTTTGGTAAATATTTTTTTCTTTGTTCTTCTGATCCGTATGCATAAATCGGGTACATTACCAATGAACCCTGCACACTTGCAGTGGATCGGATGCCACTATCGCCACGCTCTAATTCCTGCATCATCAGTCCATAACTGATGTAATCCAATCCGCCACCGCCATATTCCACGGGGATTGTAGGGCCAAAGCATCCAAGGTCACCCA
>CAYXHX010000165.1:326-6013 GCA_964464835.1 uncultured Chitinophagaceae bacterium
CTGTTCAGAAAGGTCAGAGCCAGTTACGCGAGCACCCATTTGCTTTACGATTTGTTGTGGAAATTCTGCTCGTTGTGCATATTCTTCTATAATAGGCGAAATTTCTTTTTTTACATAATTGCGAACGGATTCCCGGATAAGTTTCTGCTCATCTGTCAATAATTCATCTGTCAAAAAATAATCCGGGGATTGAAACTGGTCAGTTTTTACGGCCATATAAATGTTGTATTAGGATTTTAAAAAATTCTTTTTCTAAACGCTGCAAATTTAATGGGAACTGATGTAGCAGCCATTTAATTTTTTTATAAAACAACCTAAAATATTCAATCAATCCTATTGGGTTACTTGCAAACATGTTTAAGAATTGGTTGTTTGAAGGTTTGGGTGTAATCTTGCGGTTTTTAGAAAATTGAAAGCAGTTTTTTAATAAAAAGATTTAAATCAAAATAATATGGCATTACAGGCAGGCATCGTAGGTTTACCCAATGTTGGAAAATCAACTTTATTTAATGCATTGAGCAATGCAAAAGCACAAGCAGCCAATTTTCCTTTTTGTACCATTGAACCAAATGTTGGCGTAATAACGGTACCCGATGAGCGATTGATTGTTTTGGAAAAATTGGTGGTACCACAAAAAGTTATTCCTACTACTGTTGAAATAGTGGATATTGCCGGGCTTGTAAAAGGTGCAAGTAGAGGCGAAGGTTTGGGCAACCAATTTTTGGGAAATATCCGGGCTACCGATGCCATCATTCATGTAATCCGCTGCTTTGATGATGACAATGTAATTCATGTGGATGGAAGCATTAACCCGGTTAGGGATAAAGAAATTATTGATACCGAATTACAATTGAAAGACCTTGATACTTTGGAAAAAAGAATTTCCAAAAATGAAAAAATTTCCCGCAACGATAAAGATGCAGCGAATAGCTTACATGTTTTAAAAGAATTAAAAAGCCATTTGGAAAAAGGTGAAAATGCCCGTTCATTTGAGTTAAATAAAACAGACCGTGAAAAATATGTGGATGAACTTTTTTTATTGACTTCAAAGCCGGTAATTTATGTGTGTAATGTAGATGAGAAATCAGTCGTTACCGGGAATGCGCATACGGCAGCATTGAAAAAATCAATTGAAAAAGAAAATGCTGAAATACTTTTAATCAGCGCTTCCATTGAAAGTGATATTGCACAAATGGATAGTTATGATGACAGGCAATTGTTTTTGGAAGATATGGGCTTGCATGAAAGTGGCGTGGCAAGGCTCATTAAATCCACCTATAAAATTTTAAATCTCGCTACCTATTTCACAGCAGGCGTGCAGGAAGTACGCGCATGGACTATTTCAAAAGGTATGCTTGCACCACAGGCTGCCGGCGTAATCCATACAGATTTTGAAAAAGGTTTTATCCGTGCAGAAGTCATTAAATATGATGACTTCGTAAAATATGGCTCCGAAGCTGCCTGCCGCGATGCAGGGAAATTGGCAGTTCAGGGAAAAGACTATTTAGTGGAAGATGGCGATATCATGCACTTCCGCTTCAATGTATAATCGCTTTTTATTTATAACCCAATATTTTCAACATGCTTTGCGAAGTTTGTTCGCGGGCATTCAGCCAATCTTCCAATTTTCCATTTTTATCATAGTCAATGATCACATGTTTGGGAGATGGAATCAGGCAATGTTTAATGCCGCCATAGCCGCTGATTTGATCCTGGTAAGCGCCGGTATGAAAAAATCCCACATACAATTTTTCACTGTTGGGCGATTCTCCATCATTATTTGCATGTGTTAATTTCGGAAGAAAAACTTCATTGATATGTTCTTCTGAATCATAATAATCGTGGCTATCACAAGTGATACCGCCGAGTACGACTTTCTGGTATTCATTATCCCATTTATTAATTGGCAGCAATAAAAATTTTTCTCCTATGCCCCATGTATCGGGAAGTGTAGTAATAAAGGATGAATCAATCATATACCAGGTTTCGCGGTCATTTTGTACTTTCTGGCCCATGATGCTGTAAATATGCGCCATACTTTCGCCAACAGTGTAGCTTCCAAATTCTGTATAAATATTTGGCATGGGCACTTTTGCTTTCTTACAAACTTTTTTAATATTTCCCACAATTTCATTGATCATGAATTGGTAGTCGTATTCAAACCCGAGTGAATGTTTAATGGGAAAACCACCACCGATATTGATGGAATCCAATTCCGGGCAAATCTTTTTAAGTTGGCAATACAGGTTAATAATTTTATTTAATTCACTCCAATAATAAATATCGTCTTTGATGCCTTTATTCAAAAAAATATGCAGCATCTTCAATTGAAATTTATGCTCATACCCTTCAATATTGTCCACATAAAATTCAAGTATATCTCTCGGCCTGATTCCGAGCCTTGATGTATAAAAAGGAAATGACGGTTCTTCTTCTGCAGCCACGCGGATACCCAATTTAAAAGGTTGCCGCACACTTCTTTTATAGGCATCCAATTCTTCTTTGTTGTCCAATATGGGTATCACATTTTTGAATCCCGTATTAATCAGCCGTGCAATGCGGGAGGTATATGATTTTTGTTTATACCCATTACAAATGATGGTGGTGTCTTTTGTGATCTTCCTTTTCCTGTACAAGGCATTGACAATTTCAATATCGTATGCATACGAAGTTTCCAGGTTGATTTCATGTTTTAATGCCTCTTCAACTACGTATGAAAAATGTGAACTTTTGGTGCAATAGCAGTAGATATACTTTCCTTCATACTTATGCTTTTTCATGGCATGCTGAAACATTTGTTTCGCTTTTTTTATTTGGCTGCCAATTTTTGGGAGGTAGCTCAATTTCAATGGTGTACCATATTTTTTAATAATGTATTCAAGGTTTACACCATTGAATTCGAGGTAACCATTATCACCAACATCAAAACCTTCTTGTGGAAAATGGAATGTTTGTTTAACAAGATCTGTATATGTATTATTCATTCCAACGGCGCTTGCTTTATAAGATGTCAATTTATTTTTTTTGCAAAAATAGTTTTTTGCAACAAATGAAGGCACAAAAAAAACCGGGCGAAATACCCGGTTCAATAATTTTCAACGTATAAAGCTATTTGACAGAATCCACCAAAGCTTTAAAAGCTACGGGTTCATTCATTGCAAGGTCAGCTAAAATTTTGCGGTTGAGTTCATTTCCGGCTTTATGCAATTTGTTCATAAACTGGCTATAGGTAAGGCCTTCCTGCCGTACGGCAGCATTGATACGAGCTATCCATAATTGGCGGTATTCACGCTTTTTCAATTTTCTTCCGACATAGCTGTATGTCTGGCCTTTTTCAACAATATTTTTTGCAACAGTATAAACGTTTTTGCGTTTGCCATAATACCCTTTGGCATTTTTAAGAACTTTTTTTCTCCTGGCTTTTGATGCGACAGCATTTACTGAACGTGGCATATTTTTTTATTTTAAATCCCGGCAAACGGGATTAATGATTTAATTTTTTTTCAATATTATTTTAATCGTAATAAACGCATTACAAAATCACGGTTTGGAGCGCTTACCAAGCCTTGCTTTCTTAAATTCCTTTTACGTTTTTTAGATTTTTTTGTGAGGATGTGTCGCTTGAAAGATTTTTGGTAGGCAATCTTTCCGGTACCTGTTACTTTGAAGCGCTTCTTTGCGCTCGAGTTTGTTTTTACCTTCGGCATGTTTGATAATCTTTAAAAAGATTACTCCCTGCTGGCGCTTCCGAACAGACGGAAGACTTGTTGGGCCTTACGGGAAATTTTTGAGGCGCAAAAGTACTATAAAAAAATTAAGGTGCAAATTATTTATAAAACCTTAAAGAATATTATCCGCATATTTACCCAAATCATTTCTCTTAATTTTGCAAAAAAATTTAAAGATGAAGAAATTAATTCGAATGGGGGTAGTTCCATTATTTCTTTTAATGGTTTCCCTCCCGGCATTGGCCCAAAAAAATGGCTCACCAATGAAATATATTGATCCTGCAAATATGGATCTAAGCGTAAAGTCCGGCGACAATTTTTATTTATATGCCAATGGCAACTGGTTGAAAAACAATCCGGTACCGGCATCAAAAACCCGGTGGGGCAGTTTTGATGTATTACGTTTAAGCAGTTTAGATAAATTAAAACTTCTGACTACTGAAGCTGCTGCCAATACTTCTAAAAATTCCATTTATCAGCGTGTGGGTGATTTTTATGCAAGTGCAATGGACACGGCAACAATTGATCAATTGGGATATACACCGATCAAGCCGGAACTCGACAGGCTTGCAGCTATTTCCACAAAAGAAGAGGCATTGAAAGAAATTGCTATGGAAAGAACGAAGGGAATTGGAGGCATCCTCTACGGCTTTTATGTAGGCCAGGATGACAAAGATGTGAATACCTATATCCCCGGTTTTTCACAAGGTGGTACTACATTGCCCGATCGTGATTATTATTTGAAAACAGATGCACGCAGCAAAATGATCCGCGATGCCTATGTAAAATATATTCACGACATGTTTACAATGGTAGGCGATGATGATGCTACTGCACAGAAAAAAGCAAATGAAATTTTAAACCTTGAAACTGCACTTGCAATTGCACAAAAAAGCCGCGTGGAAATGCGCGATCCTCAAAAAACATACAATAAGTACTCCGTTGCGGACTTTACAAAGCTTACACCGGGTATGGATTGGAGTGAATTGATGCCACTCATGAAAGTAACAAAAGCAGATAGTGTTTTAGTAAATAATCCTACATTCTTTCAAACAGCTGCCTCATTATTTGCTGCTGTTCCTTTGGATACATGGAAAGCATATATGCAATGGGCTGTTATCAAATCTAATGCAGCTTATTTAAGTTCAGATTTTGTAAATCGCAATTTTGAATTTTCAAAAATTTTGTCCGGGCAAAAAGAAATCACTCCAAGATGGCAGCGCATGAGCGGGCTTACGGATGGTGCACTCGGTGAGTTGTTGGGGCAATTATATGTTGCAAAATATTTCACCGATGCTGCCAAGCAAAGAATGCTTGCATTGGTAAAAAATGTACAGTCCACTTTTTCCGATAGGATTCAAAGGCTCGATTGGATGAGTGACAGCACCAAACAAAAGGCAGAAGAAAAATTGAAAGCCATTGTGAACAAAATAGGGTTCCCCGATAAATGGGAAACCTATCCCGGAGTTGTAATTAAAAGAAATGATTTTATAGGAAACCTGCAAAGCATCCGAAACTTTGAATACAATAAAATGGTGAACCACATGGGCAAACCGGTTGATAAAACTGAATGGGGCATGACGCCTCCAACTATTAATGCCTATTACAATCCCGCCAATAATGAAATTGCTTTTCCAGCAGGAATTTTACAATTTCCTTTCTTTGATTTTGGCGCTGATGATGCGGTAAATTATGGTGGCATTGCTGCGGTAATCGGGCACGAATTGACGCACGGCTTTGATGATGAAGGCCGACAATATGCAGCAGACGGCAACTTAAAAGAATGGTGGACTGCCGATGATGCGAAAAAATTTACAGAACGTGCAGACCTTGTTGTAAAACAATATGACGCTTTTACCGTGAATGACAGTTTGCATGTAAATGGCAAATTAACCCTGGGCGAAAACCTTGCTGACCTCGGTGGTTTGAATATTGCTTATGAAGCTTTCAAAAAAACAC
>CAYXHX010000166.1:0-3349 GCA_964464835.1 uncultured Chitinophagaceae bacterium
TTTATGGCGGCGGTCTTTTGTCTTGGATAATTGTGCATGCAGGCTTTGATTGAGCTGTTTCACCATTTTGTCCAGCTTCTTTGGTGATGAAATATTTTTTAACCCTTCAATCGCTTCCTGCGAAAAAGAAGATTCATTGATAATCTTCTCCACGGCAAGAAGTTCCTCTCCGCTAAGTTTGCCATCAAGGTAGGCTTTCAATTGATCTTCGGTCAATTCATCATCAAATAATATTGAATTAAGGTCATCCATGATTCCCGGTTTCCATTTTTTTTAAAACTAAAATTTTCAAATTCCTTTTTCCATTTTGAATATTGCTTTTCACCTGCAATTGATCCATACCTGTAATAACAGCAATTTCCTGGTAACTTTTCTTTTTCAGGTAGAATAAAGTTACACATGTTTTTTGTCCTTCTGACAACATTTCCAATGCCGCATGCATATTTTCTAATAATGTTTCTTTCTCAAAAAATTGATGCATTGAAAAATCATCAGTGGCTGCGGCGATTTCACCCGGTAGTTCGGATAGCCTCGCAGATGGTTTTTTCCGCAATTGCATCAGGCAATAATTGCGCGTAACCATATACAACCAACTTTTAAAATATTGCACTTTATATTTTGCCAATTCCAATGACACCCTTAAAAATATTTGTTGTACAGCATCCTTAGCGTCCTCTTCATTTTTCAAATATTTCATGGCAACCCCTAAAACAAGCATGGTATATCGTTCCAGTAAAATACCCAACAGGCTATTATCTTTTTCTTCAAGATACTTCTGAAGCAATTGCTGGTCACTTAATTTTTTGATATGGGCATCCTTCACGATGGAAAAATAATGATTTTTATTTAGGATGCCGGATTACATTTTTTCCATAATAGCTAGGATCATTTAATAAAAACTCATAAATTGATTCCTGCAATTTACCTTCGCCAAAAATTATTGTTCATTTATGAAAGTTGGTATCCTTGGTGGCGGGCAATTAGGTCGTATGTTATTACAGGCAGCAGCAAATTATACAGTGGAAACTTATGTTCTGGAAAATGATGACAACTGCCCTGCAGCCCATCTCTGCCATCATTTCATGAAAGGGGATATCAAAGATTTTGAAACTGTATATCAATTCGGCAGGCAACTTGATGTATTGACAATTGAAATTGAAGCTGTTAATATTGAAGCACTGGAAAAATTAGAATTGGAAGGCGTAAAAGTTTTCCCTAAACCATCTGCAATCCGGATTTTTAGAAATAAAATCCTGCAAAAAGAATTTTATAAGGCAAATGAAATTCCGAGTTCCACATTTTGCATTACCAAAAATAAAGAGGAATTAAAGAACCTATTATCATTTTTGCCTGCAGTACATAAAATTGCTGAAGGCGGCTATGATGGCCGTGGTGTATCGGTTTTAGAAGATGAACAAGATATTGAAAATGCATTTGACAACCCCTCTGTTTTGGAAAAAAAAGTAAACATTAAAAAGGAAATTGCATTAATAATAGCAGCAAATGAAAAAGGTGAATTTAAGATTTTTCCTCCTTCAGAAATGATTTTTGATCCAAGGCTTCACTTACTCGACTACCAACTTAGCCCGGCTAATATTTCAAAACAAATTTTATGGAAGGCTGAAGCCATTGTTCAGAAATTAGTAAAGTCATTAAACAGCCCGGGGCTTTTTGCAGTAGAACTTTTTTTAGATGAAAATGATCAGGTTCTCGTCAATGAAACTGCGCCTCGTGTACACAATAGTGGCCATCATACTATTGAGGCAAATTATTGCAGCCAGTATGATATGTTATGGCGAATCATGCTCAACTATCCTTTAGGAAATACAGCAGCAATACTGCCATCTGCAATTGTGAATATCATTGGCAGTGAAGGGTATTCGGGAAAAGCACTTTATGATGGGCTTGATGATGTATTGAAAATGGAACATGTGTTTGTTCATTTATATGGAAAAAAAGATACTAAGCCAGGACGGAAAATGGGCCATGCTACAATTCTTGGAAATGATTACAGTGAACTGGCACACGTAGCAAAAAAAATCAAACATACTATCCAGGTTAAAAGCATTTAAATGAATTTATTTCAATACTGTATTTTTACAAAAATATTGATATGCAAAACCCGATGGTAAGTATTATTATGGGCAGTGATAGTGACCTGCCGATGATGCAACCTGCTGCAGATATACTCAAAGAATTTTCGATTGAATTTGAATTGACAATAGTATCTGCACACCGCACTCCCCAAAGAATGTTTGAATTTGCATCCAATGCAAAATTGCGCGGCATCAAAGTAATTATAGCGGGTGCAGGCGGTGCGGCTCATCTTCCCGGGATGGTAGCTGCCATTACATCTTTACCGGTAATTGGTGTCCCCGTTAAATCTTCTAATTCATTGGATGGATGGGATTCTATTTTGTCAATTTTGCAAATGCCGAATGGTGTGCCGGTTGCCACGGTAGCTTTGAATGCTTCTAAAAATGCTGGTATTCTTGCCGCACAAATTATTGGCTGCTTTGATGAAAATGTTTCCAATGCGATTAATCATTTTAAGAAAAAACTGGAAACAGAAGTTTTAAATAAAGTAGAAAGTACTGCTGCTAAATGGCCTAATCATTTTGATCATTGATTTTTCTTTTCTAAAAATACAACGCTAAATTCCTGCTTGAAGCCATCACTGCATCCTGCTATTTTTTTAAACCAATCTTTTCCATAACGTGCATAAAAACCGGCAAAATTTTCCTGCCTTTCCTGTAAACTGCCTCCCGGGAACAAAGCAGATTTTATTTGTTGAATGGAATGTATTGTTTCTTTATGTTTTCTTTTTTCCGCACGGATGATTTTCTTTTCCAGCCCTTGCAACGATTTTTCATTTTTTGCTTTTAAAGCAAGTGCATGCCCTTCAAGTGTACTGTCTGCTGCCTTTGCTATATCAATAATGGACAAGTAAGTTTGGTTGATAGCTTCAATTTCTTTTGCCGGCAAAATATCTTTCCCGGAATCTTTTAAGACAAGCGCTTTTGTCAAATCATCTGTTGTTTGAAATAAATCAAGCGTAGTGAATTGTAATTGTTTCAATTTTTTTTGCTGCTTTTCATTGATGAGCATAAAAGAATTTCTTAAAACCAAAACAGGATAAGGAACTGTTACAGTTTCAAAAACCTTTTTCAGTTCAAGCCAATAGGCTATTTCACCGCCACCACCAATGAAAGCTACATTTGGCAAAATTGTTTCCTGGAATAATCCACGCAATACCACATTGCCACTAAATCTTTCCGGGAAATTTTTTACTTCAGCAATGATTTCATTTTTACTAAATGAAATGCCCAGGTTTTTAATAATGAAATCA
>CAYXHX010000166.1:3361-5987 GCA_964464835.1 uncultured Chitinophagaceae bacterium
TTTTCAATGCGTTCTCTTTTGCCTTCAAGAAGATAAAATAAGTTTAAATCCCTGCCGGCGGTTTGAACTTTGTAATGTTCGCCTAATGCATGTATTACCGGCTCCAATGCATTGTGTGAAAATTGCGTTTCCAATTCATTTACAATAACCGGTTCAAATATTTTTTTCAAACCAGCATTGTCAGGAATCAAAATGATGAGTCCAAAAATGCCAAACAGCTCATTCAATACATACAAAGTTGCTTGTTGTATTTGGATTCCTTTTTTATAGCTTTTTTTGAATAACTCTATTAACTCATTTCCAAAAGGCAGCACACCCAATTGTCCCTGTATTTCATTGATCAAAATTAATAAAGCATCATCTACAATCATTCGCCCTACTGCGCCAGTCTGTTTTGTCTTCCACAAATAATCTTTCCCATCAATAGAAATATGATTTAATTCTTCGAGGTCTGCATCTTCGCTGCCCATGTAAAAAACCGGGACAAAATTATTTCCAGGAAATGATTTTTTTAATTCTTCAGCAAGTTGAACAGCATGCAAAATTTTATAAACTACATACAAGGGGCCAGTAAAAATATTTGGCTGATGTGCTGTTGTAATAGTAAAAGTATTTTTTTGTAAAAGTAAATCCAGGTTTTTTGTAACCGGCTCAAATGCAGGCAGGCCTTTATATTGAGCACTCAGCAGGCCAACAAGTTTTTCCCTTTGTTGAAAATCTTTTCTTTCTTCCATCTTTGCTTTTATTCCTTCCCAATTTGGAGGCTGACTATAAAAACCTGTTAGCTTGATATCTCCATTTAGATAGTCAATGATCAGTTTTGAAAAATAACCTGTATGGCTATATGGAATTTTTGTACAATTTACCTGCATATTGAATGTACTATAAATAATTGTTTTAACCGGGTTTTTTTGTTCAAAAAAAATGCTCGTTTATTTTCTTCAATCCCTACTGTATAATAATTTCCCCGAAACCTGAATGTGTTCCAATAAATCCGGGTTTGATATTTTGTTATATATAGCCAGGTCAAATTTATTTGGCAACAACAAATCATCCAATTCATATTCAATTTTCAGTTCTGTAAGATCGTCTACACATTCGCCGATTAATACGAGATCAATATCAGAATAGGGTTTATAATCTCCTCTTGCCCTTGATCCATAAATAATCACTTTTTCAACCGATTGATGTTGTGCAAAAATGGAATTTATATTTTGGATATCTTTCGCATTGAGTCCAATATCAATCATAAAAAATATTTTAACTCGTAAAAAATTTTTCTTCCATCACTTTTTTAAATTCCAGGAAAGCCATCATATATTGATTTAAAATTTTATGTACAATCTCATTCACTATTTCTTCATTATATGTATGAGATGTTTTATTTCTACTACGAATCATATCTATCCATACATCACCATCAGAAATTAATTTCAGGGAAAACGCTTCGCGCGTTGCATCCCTCGATCCGCCAACTGAGCTATTTCCCTGGTAAAATGCATAATCTTTCATTAAATTCCAGGCAAGTTCATGTGTATATTCAAACCTTTGAATTAAACCTTCTTTTAGCATTTCAGTAAATATTTCATTTGACTTCGCATCTTCAGTATCCTGCACATTCAAAATATTTTCTTTAATATATTCAACAGATTCATGCAACTTTTTAAATGCATTTAAATAATTAGTAAAACGTAATTTCCAACGGACAAGTTCTACCATTTAATTTATTATTTACTGCTAAGTTAATGCTTCCTTTTGTTATACTTACATATCTTCTGTAAAGACCACTCCTTCTAAATCGTAATCATACGCTTTAGTTATTTTTACCTGGACAAAATCTCCCGCCTTTAAAACTTTATTGCTTTTCACTACTACTTCATTATCTACTTCCACACTATCAAATTCTGTACGGCCTAAATATTTTCCAGCCTCTTTTTTATCAATCAATACTTCTAAAACCTGCCCGACTTTTTCACTATTTTTTTCATAACTTATTTCCTGTTGCACTTCCATGATTTCCTGTGCCCTTGCAGCTTTTTCTTTGGCCGGCACATTATCTTTTAATAAATATCCGGAAGTTCCTTCTTCATGGCTATAAGTGAAAATCCCAACGCGGTCAAACCTTTGTTCAATTAAAAACTTTTTCAAAATCTCCACATCTTTTCTTGTTTCCCCCGGAAAACCTGCAATCAATGTGGTGCGCAAACAAATACCCGGATTTTTTTCCCGGATTGCATGAATCAGTTCAATCATCTCTGCTTGTGTGCTTTGACGTTGCATTGCTTTCAACATAGCGTCACTTGCATGTTGCAAAGGCATATCAAGATAGTTGCAAATATTTTTTCTTTCACGCATCACATCGAGTACATCAAGGGGAAATTTGTTGGGATAAGCATAATGTAACCGTATCCATTTCAAACCCGGGATATCGCTTAATTTTTCCAGCAAATTTGCCAACATCCTTTTCTTATACATATCCAGGCCGTAATAAGTCAACTCTTGCGCTATCAACATAATTTCCTTTACGCCGCGCTGTACAAGCATTTCAGCTTCACGTACAATTTCTTCAATGGGTTTACTGATATGTTTTCCCCGCATCAATGGAATGGCACAAAATGCACAGGTA
>CAYXHX010000167.1:0-5967 GCA_964464835.1 uncultured Chitinophagaceae bacterium
AATGGATTTTCAAAGTTATGCAGCGGGAGGGAGGCTTAGTGAGATCATGGGAGATAGTAGCAATGGTACCAATTTTTTAAGAATAGATCGTTTTTTCAGGAGATTGGGAATGGTTTCCGGTGCAGAAAAATCAGTGGCAGCCCTTGAAGCAAATCCCGAAACCAAAGCTTTTGCAGATGCATATACCGAAGGTGTGAACGCATACATCGGTACATTAAAAGATAAAGATATCCCTTTTGAATATAAACTGCTCGATTATAAACCTGAAAAATGGACAAACCTGAAATCGGTTTTGTTTATGAAATATATGGCGTATGACCTTGCAGGTTTTGAAGAAGATTTTGAAATGACCAATGCAAAATCCATTTTTACTAAAACAGAAATGGCTACGTTATTTCCTTATGGACAGGATTCATTGAATCCGATAATTCCAAAAGGAACCAAATTCGCACCACCGGCATTTTCCATGAAACCCCCGGCTGACGCGGATTCTGTGTATTTTAATTTTTCTAAAAACAATTCAACTAAGGATTCAATTATTAAACCTGATAAAGATAATGGCAGCAACAACTGGGCTGTTGCAGGCATTAAAACCCAAAGTGGCAGGCCCATTCTTTGCAATGATCCGCATCTTGGTTTAAACCTTCCATCATTGTGGTATGAAATGCAAATTTCAACGCCACAATTCAATGCCTATGGCGCTACATTTCCCGGGGCTCCTTCTATTGTAATTGGTTTTAATGATAGTTGCGCATGGGGTTTTACCAATGCTATGCGCGATGTGCGGGATTATTATGAAATAAAATTTAAAGACAGCACAAAACAGGAATATTGGTATGATAGCGCCTGGCAAAAAACTTCATTCCGTGATGAAGTCATTCACATAAAGGGAAAACCCGATCATGTAGAACACATACCTGAAACGGTTTGGGGGCCGGTGATGTATGACAATAATTTTCCGGATATTTTACATTCAGGGAAATCGTATGCCTGTCATTGGCAAGCGCAGGATGGAAGCAATGAAATAAAAACTTTCAGGGCTTTGGATTATGCCAAAAATTATGATGATTATATCAAAGCCATGGAAGGATATGAATGCCCCGGGCAAAATATGATCTTCGCTTGTAAGCGAGGCGATATTGCTATTAAACAAAATGGAAAATTCCCGGCAAAGTGGCGTGGGCAGGGAGATTTTTTAATGCCTGGGGAAAATGATGCATATGCCTGGCGCGGATTTATTCCCGATAGTGCAAACATTGTAATGCACGATCCGGCAAGAGGATTTGTAAGCAGTGCCAATCAATTGCCTTATGATACTACATATCCATATTATTTAGGCGGCGATTATCCGGTTTATCGCGGGTACCTCATTAATAGATATTTAGGTTCCATGCAAAATATCACGATAGATGATATGAAAAAATTGCAAACAAATAATTACAATGTCTTCCAGGAAATGGCGCGGCCATTGTTACTGAAATATATGGATAAGTCAAAACTATCTGAAAAGGAAATAAAATATCTCGACTTGTATGCTCAATGGAATTTACAAAATGAAGCAAAAGAAAAAGGCCCAACCATTGAAAAACTTTGGTGGGACAGTTTAATGACGACTATTTATTCTGATGAATTTGCACGTTCATCTTTACCCTTGCCATGGCCGGAAAAAAGTACATTACTGGATGGCCTCTTAAAGGATTCTTTAAAGTATATTTTCCTGGATAATATCAATACGGCTGACAAGGAAACCTTACAGGATGATATTACCAACGCATTCAAAAAAATAATTCCTGTTTTAGAAAAAGCGGAAAGTGAAAATACCATTGAATGGGGTAAATTTAAGAAAAGCGGTGTTCGGCATTTATTGCGTATTCCGGTATTAAGCCGGATGAATTTATTTTCAAATGGAGGTGAAACGGAGATCAATGCACTCAAACAATTTCATGGCCCAAGTTGGCGTATGATAGTAGAGTTAACAGATTCTACACAGGCTTATGGCATATATCCCGGCGGCCAAACAGGAAACCCCGGAAGTAAATATTATGATAATTTTATTAATGATTGGGTAGAAGGAAATTATTATCCGTTGCTTTTTTTGAAAGAAGAGACAATCAAAAACAGGGAAGGGCTGAAAGGCAAAATGGTTTTTAAAAAAGCTTAAATAAATAATATGAAATTCTTTATCAGCATTGTATTGATTGCACTACTCGGGTATGCTGCACCATTATATTTTCCATGGTGGTGTTTTGCTGTCACCAGTTTTGTTGTCCTGGTTTTAATACGGCAAACACCCGGAAAGTCTTTCCTGGCAGGCTTTACAGGCTTGTTTTTATTATGGGGTATCAATGCTTTTTGGTTAGACCTGAATAATAATCATTTACTGGCACAAAAAGTTGCGGTGATCCTACCGCTTGGTGGATCAGCAATGTTACTGATATTTATAACAGCATTCATGGGCGGGTTGGTTTCAGGGTTTGCAGGATTAACAGCTTCATATATGGTAAAGAAGTGAGAAGTTTTTATATACATCGTTTTTTTTATGTCGCCTTAACTCAATATTCTGCACATATTTAAAAGAGATCATAAAAGAGTTTGGCAGCAAGGAAAATTATTTGAACGCAGTAAAAGAATTAGAAACAGAGTTATATAAAACGGGTTAGTTGTATAAGTGATGGATGAAAAAAATAAAAATAGCAACGAAGGATTTATACCACAACATGGTGGCTATCGCAATTTGATTTCTTATCAAAAGGCAGAGATTATCTATGACGGCACAGTATATTTCACCAAAAGATTTTTTAAGAAATACGACCGCACTATTGACCAAATGGTACAAGCTGCCAGAAGTGGCAAACAAAACATTGCTGAAGCAAGCATGGCATCTGCCACTTCAAAGGAAACAGAAATAAAACTTACCAATGTAGCCCGTGCCAGTCTGGAAGAGCTGTTGATTGATTACGAAGATTTTTTAAGAACGAATAAACTGCCGAAATGGGATAAGGAGCATAAGTTAATTGTTCGTTTCAGGGAACTGAACAGAACACCTAATGCAACCTATCAAACCTATATTAAAGCGATAGAAAATCCTGAACCGGAAATTTGTGCAAACTCTATGATTTGCCTGATAAAGATTGTAACCTATTTGCTGAACCAGCAAATTAAATCATTGGAAAAAGCTTTTATTAATGAAGGAGGACTGAGAGAAAGAATGACCAAAGCAAGAATTGATAAGAGGAATAATAAAAAATAAACTGTGGTACTTGTGTGACACCTGCGACATTGCATAAACAGTCACCCAAGTCGCCAAAGTCCCAAGAAAAAAAAATGAGCAATATTTCATCAACAATAGCGGCCATCAGAACCATCATGTGGCGGGATACAGGGTTGAACGGTGATGCAAATTGGCTTTAGCCAAAACATTTAGATAAGATATGCCATTCATCAAAGTTTATATTCATTTTGTTTGGAGTACAAAAAACAGAGAGCCGTTTCTTGATTTACCAAAATTAAGAAAAAAGGTTTGGCAACATATTAGGGAAAATGCAAAGGAGAAAAATATTTTTATTGATTTCATAAATGGATATGCAGACCATTGCCATTGCTTGATTTCATTAGGAGTTGACCAAACGATTCAAAAAATAATGCAGTTAATAAAAGGTGAATCATCCTTTTGGATTACCAAACAAGGATTGACTGAGCAAAAATTTGAATGGCAGGATGAATATTTTGCAGTATCGGTTTCTGAATCAATAGTGGATAGAGTGAGAGATTATATTAAAAATCAGGAAGATCATCACAAACACAAAACATTTCAGGAAGAGTATGATGAGTTTATCAGTAAATATGGATTTGAAAAATTTAATGATGAAAAATAATATTTTGGCTAAAGCCAATATTGTGTTTGCATTATTTATTCCTCCATCTAAAGATGGAGGCAATTCAGATGGAGGCAATTTCATTTTAGAGTACAAGTATAAAAAAAAAAGAGCAGCTTGCGCTGCCCTTCAATTGAGGGTTTGGTTTTCAAAGAAAAAATTATGGGTTCCACCATAAGTGTGTGCCACCATTATCCGGGCCATTCAGCATTTCAATAGCTTTCTGTACACCAATTGGATTATTGCTTTTTTCACCTACTGGGAAATTAATTCTGCGAATGAAATCTGTAGTAGAAATAGTACCACCACTATTATTGATTACAACCGGGAATAATTTAGGATAACCTGTCCTGCGGAATTCACTCCATGCTTCCTGTCCTTCCGGATACATGGCAATCCATTTTTGTGTAATGATGCGTTCCAGTTTCTGTTCAAAACTTGCACCATTATCCCATTTTATGGTGATTGTACTCAACCATTGAGATCCTGTGGGGATATCATTTTCCCCGGGATTAATGGCTTTGGGATCTACATAAGGCTGTGCAGTCAATGTATTATTTTGTATATAATCTGTAGCATCCAAACCGTATTGTGCAAAAGAAGTACTGATACCGGTTTCATAATCTTCCTGTGCATCACCTGCACCGGACCAACCTCTAAGCGCTGCTTCGGCTTTTAAGAACCAGGCTTCTGCTGCAACCATTAATTGAATTTTATTGGGAAATGTAACCATCGTGGAATAATCTGCATAGCGGGAATGATCATCAATATTGATACCATTGCGGATACCGATATATTGGCCTGCTACAGCAGGGTCAGTTGCTTTAGTGGCCATTTTAGGTAAACGTGCATCATTGTAACCATTCAACAGACATGCAAATGGTGCACCCAACCTGATATCGCCCCATGATTCATTGATTACATTTATGGGATGTGTATTGGTACCAATATCTATCATGCAATTGTCATCATTGGTTTCCAAAAGGCCATAAGGATTGGACAGGGATTTTTCACCTTCTTCTTTTGCTCTTACCGGATCAATGATTGAAATGCGGATAGCAAGCCTTAAACGTAAGGTATTTGCAAATTTTAACCATTTTTCATTATTACCACCATAAGCCAGGTCAAAATTTGTAAGCGTAGGCAAAGCATTGTTTTGTACCATATCCGTAAATACATTGATGGCCGTATCGAGGTCATTGAAGAATGCATTATAAACATCCTTTTGTGAATCATAATCAATACTGCCATCATCATTGATGTGGCCATAATGCGTATAAATGATCGGGCCATAAATATCGCTCACCCGATGCATAGCTTCAACGCGTAAAATTTTTGCCCATTGATAAAAAGCTTCAAATTGCGGATCAGTTGCTTTCTTCAAAACGGCATCTGTATTATTCATTACATTGTTATACGCCCAATCCCAGGGGTATGAATTCCAACCATCTATCAAAAAGTAATTGGTATTGTTGATATTACTTTGATAGGGAGATGGAGACATCATATAACCCGAATAAACATCCGCTATCAGGTTTTGTTGTAACTGGTATGCCCAGGCCGGGTTTGCTATATAAATAAATAGCTGAGCCTGTTTTAAAGGGGAACCAAGATTTTGATAATCCGCTTCCAATTGCTCTTGTGAAAGGCCTAATGGATTGGTATTGTATTTTTCAAAATTTTTGGTACAACCTGTAATCGTTGCAGCCATCAAGGCCACTGCAGCGATGTGTGCTACTATTTTAATTCTATTTTTCATGTGTACTATTTTATTTTTTTTATGGCCACATGGAATGATGCATACAAATTTTCAGTGCTTTTCGAATAAAGCTTTTGAAAAATTTTTATGCTCCATTTCATGTGTATTTTTTATTTTTTTAGAATTAGAATCCAATGTTTAAAGATAAACCAATACTGCGTGTAGATGGAATACTGAACGTTTCTGTACCTTGTAAACCATTGTTGGTAGACATGGAAATCTCAGGATCAAATGGCGCTTTCTTAGTTACGAAGAATAAATTGCGCCCTATTAAAGTCAACCGAAGGCTACGCATCCAATTTGATTTTACAGGAAAATTATAAGCGAGTGCTA